>JASIGS010000333.1 GCA_030052355.1 Streptosporangiaceae bacterium
GTGTGCCGGCTGGAACTGGCCAGGATGGAAGGTGCGGATCCGGGCTCCGAACGCGTGCTGCATCACCTCGCAGAGGCGGGTCCCTCGATGGCCGAGGACGTCGAGGTCGAACTGGGCCTGAAGCACAAGGAGTTCAGGTCGCTGCGCGACGCTCTGCAGAGCCGCGGCGCGCTCGTTGCCCGGCCAGTCACCCTGCCCTCGCGGTCCGGGGAGGGGCACGTGCACCGCAGCGAGCTTGCGCGCTGGGACCAGGCGTACCCGGAGCCAGCGCCCGGCCCGCCGGACATCGTGCGGCTGATGGGCGCCGCGCTGCGCGCAGCCGTGCTGGCGCCTGAGAAGGACCTGACTCGCTGGTTCACGTGGCGGTGGCTGCTGCCCGATGACCTGCCTGACCGGCTCGTCGACCGGGGGCTCGCGGCACGCCCCGCGCCCGGCTGGCTCGCTGCTCCTCCGCGTGCGTAGCGGCGGTTGGCAAGTGCCGTACTGACATCCTGTCAGTTGCGCTGGGATAGATCGGTCTAAAAAGGGCGCCAAAGGCCGTCAAAGTGTCAGGGTGTCGCCGATCCAGAGCTTGTATGGCCTACCAGTGGCCGCGGTGCACCAGGTCGTCGATGCTGCGGCGCTTGATCACCCTGCTGGAGCCGCCGAGGTCGGCGCTGGGGTCGGGATGGCCGATGGTGACGGCCCCGATCGGCATGTATTCCTCGGGCACGCCGTACAGTTCGCGGAACTCCGGGATGTACTCCGGCGGAATACCGAAGAACAGCGCGCCCAGGCCCTCGTCGACCGCAGCCAGCAGCATGAGCAGCGCCATGAACCCGGTGTCGATATCCCAGTAGGGCACCGGCCAGTGAGCCTCGTCCCGGTCCGTCCAGCCCTTGTCGTCGCGGGCGTAGCGGTCCAGGTAGGCGGCCTTGTTGGACATCGGCACGATGACAAGCGGGGCGCGCGAGATGGCCTCGGTACGAGCCCTGGCCTCGGCGGTCTCTTCGTCTTCGTCGCTGGACAGCATCCGCCAGAACGGGCCGAGCTGGTCGGGCCCCTCCAGAGTCATCAGCGCATAGCCCTGGCTAAAGCCGGCCGACGGCGTCCGGTTGGCGGCGGCCAGGATGCGCTGCACCGCCGCCGGGTCTACCGGCTCGCTGGTATAGGCGCGAACCATCCGTCGCTTCTTGATCACATCCTTGAATTCCATCGCGCCAGCCTAGAGGACACGTGACCGGTCAAGGCTCGGCTGCTGCGTCTCAGCCAGGCCGCCGGCGTAGAAATGCCGGGCCGCATCGAGCAGTTCGTCGAGTGGTGGCCACCACGGCCCGTGCTCGAGCGACCTGAGCGAGTCGAGCAGCAGGGTTTCCTCCCCGGGGCTGTCGGCCACGCCGGCCACGGCGACGCGGCGCGGCCGGACCGAGCGCAGCGGGCCCAGGTACAGATCGGGGCCGGTGCCCTGCTGCCGGGCGAGGGAGACGACGAGGTAGTAGTCGGGCAGTTCGAACCGCTTGCCCCGCCAGGCGGCGAGCGCGTCTGCCGCGGGCACCTCGAATCCCTCGGTTCCGCCTGATCCGCCCTGCACGTCCCACATGGACCGCCAGCCCGCGGCCACGTCGGCCAGCGGGTCGCCGGCGACGATCACGTAGGTTGACTTGCGCCGGGCTGCCTCCCGCATGGCCTCCGCGCCCGGCTCCCAGCCGGAAGCCTCCGCCGTGGGCCTGCCCTCAGCCGCAGCGATGGCCTTACCTGCAGCGCCCACGACAGACAGGTTGGGCGTGCGGTCAAGGCTCGCAAGCAGTTGGCCGCTGACGTCGCCGACCAGGGCGATTACCGTCGAAGACTCGCGCCGCATCGGCCTGATCTTAACGCTGGGCGCAACGGCAGACGCCGGCGGTTCCGGCACGCGCCGCCGGGGAGCGCGGGGCGCGAACTTCCGCAACGAGATCGTCAACGGCGTGGCCGGCCGGCAGATCATCGTCGACGACACGTCGGGCAACCCGGTCGAGCTGTTCGAGCCGACGATTCCCGGGGCCCGGCTGGCCGGGCCGGCAGAGTAGCGGCGGACGCGTTCCGTAGCTAGCGGTCACGCGGCCGCGGCTGCGCGGTCACGCAGTCGCGCGGCGGCGGTGGGCGCGGCGCCGATGTGGTCGAGACCGAGGAGGGCGGCGCCGATAACGGGGGGAACGTCAGCGATCCGTATCTCAGCGCCGGGCAGGTCCGCCGCCAGCCTACTGGTGATGGCGCCGGTGAGCAGCGGGTCCCGCGCAGCGAGGACGCTGCCACCGAGTACCACGGGGACGCCGCTGTGAGTCAGGCCCAGCCGGCCCGCGGCTACCGTCGCCATCCGGCAGACCTCGTCGGCCTGGCGCAGCACGAGATCGCGGGCAGCGTCATCGCCGCGGCCCGCCGTCACGAACAGCACGGGCACGAGGCCGTGCAGCTCGTCATAGCCGATCTTGCCGAGATGCAGGCCGATCGTGACGTCCTCGACGCGCTCCACGCCGAAGTGGGCAGGCACCGCCCGGCGGAGTTCGGTGTCCGGCCCGCGGCCGTCCTCGGCTCGCACCGCCCACCACAGTGATTCACGCGCGAGGTCGCCGCCGCCGCCCCAGTCGCCGCTGATCGAGCCGAGCGACAGGAACCGCGTGGTCTGTCCGCCGGGAGCCACTCCCACGCAGTTGATGCCGGCGCCGCAGACCACGCCGACGCCCCAGTGTTCACGGGCATCGTCGTCCAGCCCGGCGCGCAGCACCGCGAACGTGTCGTTGACCACCGTGCTGGTCTGCGAGAAACCCAGGGACTGCACCAGATTGCCGAGCCAGGCTTCCTCTTGCGGTAGGTCGGCTCCGGCCAGGCAGGCCGAGGTATGCCTGGCCACCGGCCCGTCGAGCGGCAGCCCCGCGATCGCGGCGGCCTCACGCACCAGGTCGGTCAGCACCTGCGTGGCAGCCTTGACGCCGATGCCCTGATGGTTGGAGCCGCCGCCACGGACGGTAGCCAGCACCGACCCGTCGGTCCCGACCAGTGCGACGTCGGTCTTGCTGTTGCCGCCGTCGATCGCGACGACAGCAGCAGTGCTCATGAGCTAGCCCAGGGCAGGAACTGCGCGTTCTCGGCCAGCAGCCGGTCGGTGAGCTTCCCGGCGAGCTCGTACTGCCCGACCAGCGGGTGTGCGAGCAGGGCCTTGAGCACGCGGTCGCGGCCGCCGTGCAGTGCCGCGTCGACGGCTAGTTCTTCGTAGGCGGACGCGTGCGCGATCAGGCCACGCATGACCGGGTGCACCGGCGCGACGGAGACCGGCGTGGCGCCGCTCGCCCCGACCAGGGCGGGCACCTCGATGACGGAATCGTCTGACAGGAACGGCAGCGT
>JASIGS010000334.1 GCA_030052355.1 Streptosporangiaceae bacterium
CCGATGTAGTTGTGGCCAAGCTGGAGGGCTTCGCGAAGCGACAGTTCCAGGGTCTTCTTCGCCCGCGGCGTGAACGGGATCTTCCCGGTCGGCGCCTTCTTCCCCAGGCCGATGATCTGCACGACGTCCGCGCGGGCCGCGGCTACGTCGAGGTCGAACCGCTGGAGCGCGATAGCCGCGACGCCGTCCGGCTCGTCTAGCAGCCCGAGCAGGACGTGCTCGGTGCCGATGTAGTTGTGCTGCAACCGCCGCGCCTCGTCCTGGGCGTGAACGACCGTGCGGCGTGCCCTGTCAGTGAATCGCTCGAACATGGGACCACCGTGGACCAGTGCTTCTTAGCATGTCAATACACTGCTATTAATAG
Source organism: Streptosporangiaceae bacterium (assembly GCA_030052355.1). The sequence goes on from JASIGS010000334.1 coordinate 365, forward strand.
GGACTGCAGTTGGGAGGCGCCGGTGGACTGGGAGGACCGGCTCGACGCGTGGGAGCTGGAGCTCGAGCTCGGGACGCAGCTAGAGGAGTCCGACTGGGTCACGCTCGACCGCGCGGCCGAGCAGACCGGGGCGTCACGGGCCGCCCTGCGCACCTGGTACCGGAGCGGACAGATCCCGTCCAGGCTCGTCGACGGCCCGCACGGCCCGCAGCGGCTGGTCCCGCTGGCCTCGGTAGCTGAGCGTGCCGAGGCCTCGCCGCGGCTGCGGAGGTCCGCCGAGCGCCGGCTCGCCGACCAGGCCCAGCTCGAGATCCTCCGGCACCGGGTGGACCAACTCGAACTCCGGCTCGCCGCACTCGAACAGCGAGAACCTGACGCTCACTAAGCACTAATCGTGGCGTGGCGCGTAACGCCAGGCAGCCCGCCGGGACTGAGGGATGGCATGCACCTCAACGTCGAAGGAGAAACGCATGAGATCCCTTACTCGCCTCGCGGGCGCTGCAGTCATCGCGGTCACGGTGGCCGCGTTCGCCAGTCCCGCCGGCGCGGCCGTGCTGCAGCATCGTGATGCGCGATTTGCTCGTTCCCACGGAGCGCACGATGTCGTCTTCGTGCAGACGGACAACACGGCGGGCAATCAGATCGTCGCCTATCACCGAGCCGCCGACGGCACGTTGTCGCCGGCCGGGGCCTACCCGACGGGCGGTCTCGGCGGCCAGCTGTCTGGCTCGGTGGTCGATCACCTCGCCTCACAGGGCTCGCTCAGCTACGACGCGAAGCATGCCCTGCTGTACGCGGTGAACGCCGGCAGCAACACGATCTCGGTGTTCGCCGTCTTCGGCGACCGGCTCTCGCTGCGCCAGGTGATCGGGTCGGGCGGCCAGTTCCCCGTGAGCATTGCCGTGCACGGCGCCCTCGTATACGTGCTGAACGCTGAGGACGGCGGCTCGGTGCAGGGCTACCACGTGTTCGGTGACCATCTGTCGCCCATCCCGGGCTCGAACCGGGGTCTCGGCCTGAACCCGACGGCCACGCCCCAGTACACGAACACGCCGGGCCAGGTCGCCTTCTCGCCCGATGGCAGCCAGGTGCTCGTCACGACCAAGGCGAACGGCAACGACATCGACGTGTTCGGTGTCACCGCAAACGGCAGCCTGACCGGCTCGCCCGTCGTGAACTCAGAGCCGGGCGCGGTGCCTTTCGCCGTCATCTTCGACAGGTCGGGCCACGTGGTGGTCTCTGAAGCAGAACCGAGCGTGCTTGCGACGTTCACGCTGCAGGGCAACGGCGTCCTCACGCCGGTCAGCGCGGTGCCTGACGGGCAGTCGGCGCTGTGCTGGGTCACGCGCGTTCACGGTGTGCTGTTCGCCTCCAACGCGGGAAGTGCGAACGTCAGCGCTTACTCCGATGTCTCTGGCCACCTGAGCTTGCTGGGAGCCACCAGCACTGACCCCGGCACAGTGGACTCCGCCGCGACACCGGGCGGCCGGTACCTGTACGTGCAGACCGGCGGCAACGGAATCGTGGACGAGTTCGCCGTGACCGGCGGCGGCACGCTGACCGAGATCGGCAGTGTCACGGTCCCGGGCGCTGCCGGAGGCGAGGGCATCGTCGCGCCCTGAGGAAGCACGTAGGCTGTCCCGCGGTGGCCACTGATCGCGACGCCGACCTGCTCGACCGCCTGCGCGCGGGTGACGAGCAGGCATTCACCGTCCTCGTTGGCCGCTACCACGCCACCATGCTGACGCTGGCCGTCGGGTACGTGCCGAGCCGCGCGGTGGCCGAGGAGGTCGTGCAGGACGCCTGGTTCGGCGTCCTGCGCGGACTCGGTAGCTTCGAAGGCCGCTCATCCTTCCGCACCTGGCTCTTCCGCATCCTGATCAACCGGGCCAAGACGGCAGGGGCACGGGAACGGCGCAGCGTCGCCGTAGAGGACATGGGACCGGTGGTTGATCAGTCCAGGTTCGACGCCACCGGTGCTTGGAGCGCACCGCCCGAACTCTGGCTGGAGGACATCGACGACCAGGCGATGCACGCCAAGATGGTGGCCTGCGTCCGGTCGGCCATCGGCGCCCTGCCACCGCGGCAGCGAGAAGTGGTCACGCTCCGCGACGTGGAAGGCCTGAACAGCGAGGAGGTCTGCGGCGTGCTGGACATCAGCGACGCGAACCAGCGCGTGCTGCTGCACCGCGGCCGCAGCAAGCTGCGTCAGGTCCTGGAGTCCGAGTTCGGCAGGCTGCGATGATCCGGCTACGCAACCTGCGGATCGGGCGAAGTCGGCAGATCGTCTGCCGGCAGGCGGTCGAGCTGGTGACCGACTACCTGGAAGGCGCGCTGTCACCACGGCAGCGGAAGCGGTTCGAGGCGCACCTCGCGGGCTGCGAGCACTGCACCGAGTACCTCGCACAGATGCGCGCCACGATCGCGCTCACCGGGACGCTCACGCCGGATGACCTGACCCCGCAGATGCAGGACGAGTTCATCGACGTATACCGGCGCTGGCAGGCAGGCGAGACGCGCCAGGACGGGGAAGACTGATCAACTCGCCCGGCTGAACGCCGCTGTGCCGCCCAGCGGGAGACCCCTTGCCCGTCAGCAGGGCAGCGCAGGAGCCTGTGCGGTGACGTCATGTTGTCTGCGTAAGGGGCTCGTCATGACGGACACGGCGAATGTCCGGGCTGTCGAGATCGAACCGCCAGAGCCTGGCCTCACACCGGCCGAGATCATCGCCAGGGCGCGCGCGCTGATTCCCGAGATCCGCGAGCAGCAGGCCGAGGCGGAGCGCCTCGGCACGCACACCGAGGCGCTCGACCGCAAGTTCGAGGAGGCCGGCTTCTACCGGATCGTCCAACCGCGACGATTCGGCGGGTACGAGTTCGACATACCGACGTTCTGGAAGGTGACGCTGGCGATCGCCACCGGCGACCCCGGCACCGGCTGGGGAGT
>JASIGS010000335.1 GCA_030052355.1 Streptosporangiaceae bacterium
CGCAGCTGCGCTTCGGCGGACGTCGTCGGCGGGGTGCTCGGACCGGTCCGCTGGCTGGCGAGTTCCTGCTGACAGTCCCGGGAGCTGAGCTGCCAGGCGACAACGACTCCGGCCAGCAGCGCGATCGCGGTAGCGATCACGAAGGAGAGCCGGTACCCACCGACCAGAGAGCCGGCGGCGTGGGCCGTGCGCGCGGCCGCGACGGTGGCGAGGATGGCCAGCCCGACCGCGGCGCCGATCTGCTGGCCCGTGGTGAACAGGGCGCCGGCGAGGCCCTGGTCGCGCCCCTGGACGCCCGCGGTGATGGCGATGGAAGCGGTGGGCAACGCCAGGCCGATACCGAGCGACGTGAGCAGCAGGCCCGGCAGCACCGCGGTGGCGTACCCGGAGCTGGCGGAGATCTGGGTCAGCCACAGCTGGCCCGCGGTCATGGCGGCCAGCCCGGCGAGCAGCACGTACTTGATGGTGAACCGCGTCAGCAGCCTGCGGGTGAGCAGCATGCCCCGTCCAGGGCCGCCGACGAGGTGTGCTTCCTGGATCACTCATCGACAGAGGTTCTTATACCTATATCAGCACCGCCGCCACCGCTCGGCAGGGCCACGACGGCGGCGGGCGGGCGTCATACCTGAGCTGACAGTGAACACCCGCCGGCGCTGTTACGGTCGGCTGTGGGAGGTATGACAGTGCCGGTCACCGTTTCTGAACTTGCAGTCGCTCCGGTCAAGGGCATGCGGCTCCAGTGCACTAGCGAGGTCGAGCTTGGACCGCACGGGGTAACAGGTGATCGTGAGTTCCTGGTCATCGGGGCGGATGGCAAGCTGTTGCAGACCGGCCAGACCCCGGAGCTGCTGCAAGTCGAGCCAGCCTGGGACCGGGCACGAAACGTCCTGACGCTGGGCTTCCCGGACGGCGATGTCGTCCAGGACACGCCCGAGCCGGGGGCTCCGGCGACCACCCGGATGTATGACGGGCGGGAGATACCCGGGAGGATCATCCCCGGGCCGCTCGGTGCCGCGCTGTCGGGCTTCCTCGGCCGGCCAGTGCATCTGTTCAGGCGGGCGCCGGACCACCTCGGCGCCGATGATGATCCGGTGACACTGATGTCCCAGGCATCACTTCAGGCACTCGCTGCGGAGTTCGACGGCAAGACTCCCGACCCGCGCCGCTTTCGCATGACCATCACGATCGCGGGCAGTGACGCGTGGGCCGAACACGCCTGGAATGGCCAGGAGGTGACCATCGGAGATGTCATCGTGCGCGTCATTGCCCCCGTGCCGCGGTGCGTGGTCACGACGCGAAACCCGGACTCAGGAGCTACCGACGCGCGCATCCTGGACGCGCTGGCCAAGCTGCGAGGCAAGGACGACATCACCTTCGGCGTCTGGTGCGAAGTCCTCCGCCCCGGGCGCGTCCAAGTCGGTGATCTCGTGCTGCCGCCGCCGCGCTGAGCGCGGTCGGCTGCCGCAACGCTCGGCTATTTCGGGCCCAGGTCCGCGCTCGCGACCAAGGAGAGTGCGGCCGGCAGGTCTGGCGTTGCACCCGCCGAGCCGCAGCTAACTGCCGACGCCGTGACCTGCTGCTATGCGAGCAGTCGGCGGCCAGGCCGGACGCTGGGGCTGCCCTTGGCTGCTAAGATCTCGAATCAGCCGCTTGACCTGCGGTTTTCCTGGGGCTATAGCTCAGCTGGTAGAGCACCTGCTTTGCAAGCAGGGGGTCAGGGGTTCGAGTCCCCTTAGCTCCACCAAATTGGTCATCGCACGAACCGCGTCTGTGGCTTGTAAGTTGCGCTCGCCCGGTGGCAGGGGTCTGCTGTCCTGGTTCGGATGGGCTGGGTCCGGTATCCGAAAGACGGGCACGATCCGGTCCGGTCCTGTGATCTTGATCCGGGCGACGAGCGTTTCAATCAAGGCCTTGCGCTGGTTCTGAGTGCCGGAGCGGATGACGTCGTCGAGGTGCTCGGCGATCCGCAGGAGCGTGGCCGCTGGCGGCGCGGTCGGGGCCCAGGCGATCTGGCCGGCGAGTTCGTCGTGGCGTGCGTTCAGTTGCGCTGTCCGGCCCTTGAGATGGGCGAGCCTGGGGGCGACGTCTTCGGGGTCGAGGGTGCCGTTCTCAAATGCGGCAAGGTACCGGTCGGTCGCGGCGCTGGTCTTAGCCAGCTCGCGCTCGACCGCTGCCAGCTCCGCGCGCTTGCCGTCTGCGCTGGCCGCGTGGCTGGCCTGCGCCCGAGCGATGGCGTCGGTGATGAGGTCGTGCCGGTGCCGGTAGAAGTTGGTCAGCGCGGCAACTACGGCCTCCTCGACGGCATCGGCGTCCATGCGGCTGGCAGCACACCGCGAGGTGTCGTAGCGGATGCGGGTGAAACAGGTGTAGTACCGGTAGACGCGGCTGCGGCCGTGCGCTCTGGTGCCGATCATCGCCTTGCCGCACGACGGGCAGCGCATCAGCCCGGTGAGCAGGTAATCCGATCTGTTCGCGGCCCGTTTGGCGTGATCCTCGCCGCGGGCGGCCAGGATCTGCTGCGCTCCGGCGAACATGGCTTGCTCGATGATCGCGGGGTGGCAGCCGGTGGCAGTGATCCCGCGGAAGGTCAGCTCGCCCAGGTAGACACGGTTGGCCAGGACCCGCAGCACCTGGTGCGCCGACCATTGGCCGCCGGTAGTGGTGCGGTGACCGCGGTCGTTCAGCGTGCGGGCGATGGTCTTCGCGCCGAGCCGGTCCTGGATGTAGAGCCCGAAGACCAGCCGCACCACGGCAGCCTCCCCCGCCTCGGGGACGAGGGTGCTGGTGGCTTTGTCGACCTGGTAGCCGTATGGCCGGCGGCCGCCTTTCCATTTGCCGGCGGCGGCCTTGCGTTCCATGCCGGCGATCACCCGGTCGATGATGGTGTCGCGTTCGAACTGGGCGAACATGCCGAGCATCTGGACAAGCATGCGGCCTATCGCGGTGGCGGTGTCGAACGGCTCGGTGGCCGACCGGAACGCCACCCCGGCGCGGTCGAGGTCGTCGAGCAGGGTGACCAGGTCGCGCAGGCTGCGGGTGAGCCGGTCGACCCGGTAGACCAGCAGCACGTCTATCGCGTCGGCCCGCGCCGCGGTGAGGGCGCGCTGCAGGCCGGCCCGGTGCGTGCTGGCCCCGGAGGCGTCGTCGGCGAACCGGGCTGCCTGCCGCCAGCCGGGCTGGGAGCCGATGTAGGCGGCCAGCCGGGTGTCCTGGGCTTCGATGGAGTAGGGCTGGTGCTCGTCGTCGGTGGACCTGCGCACGTAGACACCGACCCGCACGTCACCGCCGCTGTCGGCCGTCTCCGGTCGCGGGTCGCGGGCTTGTGTCAAGACGTGGCTCTCGTGTTTCTGTGGATGATTGATCGCGCGCGTGGTTGCGGCGTGGTCATAGTTGCTCGCCCGGGGCCGGGAGGGGAAGCGTGTCGGCCGGATCCTCGCCGGGCTCGCCGTCGTGGCCGTGCTGCCGGGCGGTGATCAGCACGGCGAGCGCGGTGACCGCCTGTTCGTGTTGCGGGCGGCTCATCGGCGTGGTGACGGTGCGCTCCACGCACACTGGCGCCGGTTGCCGGACGTGTCGTCGTGGTGGCGGCATGGCGGTGAGCGCCCCGGTGCGCCCGGCTCGCTGACACTGGTGAAGTCCGAGTCCAGGGCGCCGCTTTGACGGCGGCAAGAAGCCGGCTTTCCCGCCGGGTCGCTGGTGACGGCACGCGCGGCGCATAGCCGCCCGGTGTCCGCTGCACCACCCGCCGCGCGGCGGGACGCTGGCAGTACCGGGTGACCGCGCGTGACGTTGCCGCTGTGCGCCGCACAGGCCCTGTACAGGCTGGGTCACGGGGGCAGTTCAACACCAGCGGCCTCTCGCCAGCCTTCACCCTCACGCCCGCCGCGCCGCATCGATCGTCGACATACCCATCATGGGAGATCAGTCTGGGAGCCCACCGGAAGGCCCGGATAGGCCACTGGCAGCACTGCTATGCGCGGAAGGGTTACCGGTCTCAGCAGGAACCTGCAACGGTCCCCGGACTGCGCGGGCGGATCGGAATGCGTGCCACACGTCCCTGGAACCTTGAGGTAGCCCTGGGCGTGCGCGGTCTATGACAGCTGCCGCAAGCAGAGATGGGGACCCTGCATGCTGACCCTCGTCGCGCAGCCCCGCGCTTGCCATGGTCAGACAGCTCTAGTAAGATATTATGCATGATTTTGCTAGGAGGCGTGTGAGTGACTACTGCGGTGTTTCAGGCGAGCGACCTTGCCGGAGCCCGGCGCCGGGAGTTCCTCGGGGCGGCCCGGAAAGGTGGCGCGCTGCTTCGCGATACCGACGGGTTCGCGCTGACGATGGTGCCTCTGTCGCAACTGGAGGCGGTCACGGAGGTCGCCCGGACCGCCGTGGCGGCGCTGCTGGCGGCCGCGGCGCTGAGCCGCGGCCAGGTGCGTCCTGCGGAATTGGGCCAGTTCGCGTGGCTGACGGTATTCGACGACGACGACCGGGCAGAGTTCTTCAGCGAACTTCGCGATGCCCTGGCGGTGGCCGAGGCCACCCGCGACGCCGCCCCAGTGGAAACCTGCCTCAGGGAATGGCGCACTACCGCGCGGGCGCTGTCAGATCCGCTGGCGCGAGAGATCCTGACTGGGCCAGGGGACGATGACTATGGCGAAGTCACCCGCCCGGAAGGGTAATCCGGCTCCTGGCGGGTACCGCCCGCACGTGGCCGCCCGCCGCCCCGGAGGACGGCCACCGGTCAAGCCGGCGTTCCGGGTGCTTGTGCACCACAAGTACCTCCCGACCTGGAACGAGCTGGCAGATCGGGTCGGCTTGGCCAACGCGCAGCAGTTTTGGGACCACGTTGCGATGACGCCAGGCCAGCCGCCCAGAGTCGGCACTTCCAGCGTGATGAAAGGCAAGCACAACGCGCCGAAGTGGCCGGGCTACTCCAAGACCATTCACTACGAGATCACCGGAGCCGGGCGAATCGACTACCAGTTCAACCCATCCGCCAAAGACGGCGCACGAGGTGACTCGCATGGGGTTGTCAAGATCATGTCCATCGACCTCGGGAGTCACTGACTTCGCATCGGGACAGTGCGGCATCGGGTTCCGTCTGCAAGAATCAGGTGCGAACAAGGTGCGCCGGAGGTGCGTGACCAAATCACGAAAGGGCGTTCAGAGACGACGTCTCCCGGACTGCCCGGATCGTGATCTCTGGGCCGTCGGCAAGCCAGCCTGGGTTGGGTGCGAGCTCCTGGGATGTCTTTCGGCAGTGGCGACTCGGCTGTGTGAAGCCGCGGAAGCGTGAGCCCGACCGACGTCGTAAAGACGCAGCTGGGGCGCGGTGTTGCCTGCCAGGGTCGGTGCCCAGTTAACGCGCAGTGGTGGGCAGGGATCAACCCGCGCATCTGCGCAGCCGATACCGCTGACCGAGACCGAACATGACGGTGATGGCGACGGCGAATATCGAGCCGTCGAGCGGCCACCAATGGCCTGCCGGTCCGTGCATCAGGTAGGCGACCAGCTGTATATAGCGCCACAACTGACGCCGCTCCAGATAGCAAACAGCCATACCTGCAGCTCGTTCGCCGGTTGCCATCGACGGACTCGAGCAGCGCGTTTCCGCCGGGGAAGATCAGACCGGAGGTCGTTGCTCTTGGGCCCGACTCCAGGCTCCAGTTCTGCCTCGATCGAGGTTCCTGGCCGCAGGTCCGGAGTGGCCTAGGGACGGCGGCCCCTTCTGATGGCCGGCGGATGTGCCGGGATGAGAAGTCGAGCCCGGACACCGCTACGTTTAACGCCATGGAGTGCGACGAATACCAGCGCGCCGCGATGCGCACGGCCCGCGACAAGAGCGCCCCAAACGAGTTCATGCACTTGGTCTTGGGGTTGGTTGGTGAGGCGGGCGAAATCGCAGAGAAGGTCAAGAAACTGGTCCGCGACAAGAACAGCGACTTGGCCCAACTCGACCGCGACGACATGGCAGCCGAACTCGGCGACGTTCTTTGGTACACAGCCGTGCTGGCGAACTTCCTAGGCCTTTCGCTTGACGACGTCGCACAACGAAATGTTGACAAACTCGCAGACCGGCAGCGCAGGGCTGTCCTTGGTGGATCCGGCGACAACCGCTAACGCCCAACCTCCAGCAGGGCCGGGCGAGTCGTGGCGCGCGAGCCCTGCTGGTTGTGGTGATCGCTGTGGGCGAGCAGGCGTTCGTCGTCACCCGCCCGGGACATGACCGATGCCGAGAAGAAGACCTTCCGCCGGAAGTCACGATGACATGAGCAAGCACCCGGAGATCGCAGATATCACCGAACGGCTGGAGCGGATCGAA
>JASIGS010000336.1 GCA_030052355.1 Streptosporangiaceae bacterium
GTGCAGTTATGTCGCTAATGTATTGGTCTGCCCACGACGTTCGACGCGCCGTGCGTGGAACACTAGTTTCGGGGGAGTGGGAGACTGACTTCTGGGGAGGTGACGGCGATGGGCGTCGCGCCTGTTGAGGTTGAGCAGCCGATAACAGGCCAGGAGACCGCTCTCGACGAGCCGTGGGTCACCTTGGTCTGGAACGATCCGGTCAACCTCATGACCTATGTGACCTACGTGTTCCAGAAGGTCTTCGGTTACCCGAAGCCGAAGGCCGAAAAGCTGATGCTGGACGTGCACCACAAGGGAAAGGCGGTCGTCTCCTCCGGGACCCGCGAGGCGATGGAACGGGATGCCGAGACGCTGCACGGCTACGGCTTGTGGGCGACGGTGAGCCACGACGGGTGACCGCAACCGGGCTGGACCCCATTCCGCCGGCCGACGGGGGAGGTTAGCCGATGGCTGAGTCGTTCCGCGCCGTGCCCGGCGGTGCCGCGTGCTACTTCGAGGCTGCTCAGGCCGGGGTCATCCGCAGCCTGATCAGCCAGATCGCCGAGCTCGTCGGCAGCGACGCGGGACCGGGCGGCGGCGCCGAGGCGGCCGATGACCTGGAGGCGCAGCTCGGGCTCAGCAGCCACGCAGGTCCGCCGGATGACCCGGTCCTGGCCAGGCTGTTTCCCGACGGCTACTCCGATGACCCGGAGGCGTCGGCGGAGTTCCGCCGCTACACCGAGGAGAGCCTGCGGTCAGGGAAGCTCGCCTGCGCCCAGGCAGTCCTGGAGACGCTGCCGCCCGGCGGTGGCGAGGTCCGGCTGAGCGAGCCGGAGTGCCAGCAGTGGCTGCGCGCCCTCAACGACGTCCGGCTCGCGCTGTCCGTGCGGCTCGGCATCACCGACGAGGACGAGGACCTCACCGCCAACCTCGCGCTCGACGACCCCCGTGCCGCTTATGTCTGGGTTTATCAGTGGCTGGCCTACCTCCAGGACAGCCTCATCGAGGCACTTTCCTAGCGGTCTGGCCGGGCGCCGTCCCGGCCGGGCCTCCGCTAAGCTCCCGGCATGCTGACGATCGGCGCCGAGCTGCAGGCCAGGATCATCGCGCACGCCCGCGCCGATCACCCGGACGAGGCGTGTGGCGTGGTCGCCGGGCCGGCTGGCAGCGACCGTCCCGAGCGGTTCATCCCGATGCTGAACGCAGAGCGGTCGCCGACCTTCTATCGGTTCGACTCGCTCGAGCAGCTGCGGGTCTGGCGGGAGATGGATGACCAGGACGAAGAGCCCGTGGTGATCTATCACTCCCACACCGCGACCGAGGCCTACCCGTCTCGCACCGACATCTCCTACGCCAGCGAGCCAGGCGCGCACTATGTCCTGGTGTCCACCAGGGACCCGGAACGCGACGAGTTCAGGTCCTTCCGTATCGTGGACGGCGCGGTCACCGAGGAAGAGGTCACCGTCGTCCCGGAATGATCGCGGCGTGCGGCCGGTTGCATCTGCTAGCGGCGGGGCCCGGCCGGGCCAGTGCCGGTGAAGGTCGCGGCACGACTCACTGGAGCAGATAACACATGGCGATCGAGGTCCGCATCCCCACCATCCTGCGTAGCTACACCGGCGGGCAGAAGTCGGTTGAGGGCTCGGGCTCGACCCTCGATGAGCTCATCTCCGACCTCGATGGCCGCTATGACGGGCTGCGCGGGAGGCTGGTCGACCAGGCCGGGTTGCGCAGGTTTGTCAACGTATACCTGAATGACGAGGACGTGCGCTTCCTCGGCGGGCTCGAGGCCTCCGTCAGCGACGGCGATACCGTGACGGTGCTTCCGGCAGTCGCCGGCGGGTCGCGCTGACCTCACGGCGACCTGGGGCAGGTCATGCGCTACGACTCCCTGCTTGACTCGCTAGGCGGTACCCCGCTGGTCGGGCTGCCCAGGCTCTCGCCCGGCCCCGACGTCCGGCTCTGGGCCAAGCTGGAGGACAGGAACCCGACGGGCTCGGTCAAGGACAGGGCCGCCGCGTACATGGTCGCCGCGGCGGAGAAGGAAGGCCTGCTGAGGCCCGGTTCGACGATCCTGGAGCCGACGTCCGGTAACACCGGCATCAGCCTGGCCATGGTGGCCCGGCTGCGTGGCTACAAGCTGATCTGCGTCATGCCGGAGAACACCTCGGCCGAACGCAGGCTGCTGCTCGAGGCGTTCGGTGCGCAGATCGTGCCATCCCCGGCGGCCGGCGGCTCTAACGAGGCAGTCCGGGTAGCCCGGCGGCTGGCCGCGGAGCATCCGGACTGGGTCATGCTCTACCAGTATGGCAACGAGGCCAACGCCAGGGCGCACTACGAGACGACCGGTCCCGAGCTGCTCGCCGACCTCCCGGAGATCACCCACTTCGTCGCCGGGCTCGGCACGTCGGGCACCCTCATGGGCGTCGGCAGGTACCTGCGCGAGCACGTGCCTGGCGTGCAGATCGTCGCCGCGGAGCCACGGTACGGCGAGCTCGTGTACGGCCTGCGGAACCTGTCTGAGGGGTTCGTGCCCGAGCTCTACGACGAGTCGGTACTGACGTCGCGGTTCTCGGTTTCCTCGGCCGACGCGCTGCGGCGGACGCGGGAACTGCTCGACGCAGAGGGCTTGTTCGCCGGTATCTCGGCCGGCTGCGTGCTGCACGCTGCCCTCGGGCTGGCCGATAGAGCCCAGGCGTCGGGCAAGCCGGCGGACATCGCGCTGATCATCGCGGACGCCGGGTGGAAGTACTTGTCGACCGGCGCCTACGGCGGGACGCTCGCCGAGGCTGAGGAACGGCTGGAGGGGCAGCTCTGGGCGTGAGCGGCCCGGGAAGGGTACCGGGCCGATGACGTCCTTTGACGAGGCAACCGCGGTCAGCCGCCGCGGCGACGGGCTGTATGACGTGGTCGCCGACGCGCGCTACG
>JASIGS010000337.1 GCA_030052355.1 Streptosporangiaceae bacterium
CTCCGCGCCGGGGTTCTTGGTCCAGACACCCTGCGGGCCGCGGAAGTCCGGAATGCCGGAGTCGGTGGAAATGCCCGCGCCGGTCAGCACGGCCAGGCTGCTGACGCGGTCCGCCCACTGGCCGATGCCCGCCAGCCCGTCGCTGCTCGCCACCAGAACATCCTTCGGCACTGTCGCCAGGTCGGCAAGTCAGCGGAAAACCTTCGCAAATCGGGCGTTCCGACGGGTCGGCAAGATCATCGCGAATCGTGGGTGTGAAGTTCTGTCGCCTATAGCCGACAGAGCTTCACACCCATAAGATCATCTTCCCGAGTAGGACGTTCCGGACGAGACCGATTGTCCTTGGTGCACTATTTGCCGGGAACGTCATCCTGCCGGCGGCCGGCCAGCTTCCAGGCGACGGGCAGCAGGCCGGCGGCGATCGCGGCCTTGATGGCATCCCCGGCGACGAACGGCGTGAACCCGTCGGCGAGCGTGGCCCCCGCGCTCAGGTGCGCGTCAAGCGCCAGCCAGGTGAGGCCGAAGGCGTAGATGATGATCTCGCCGACGATCATCGCGGGTACCGAGCTCAGCACTGACCGGTCGGCGCCGCGGGAAGCCAGGTAGCCGTACGCGGCCGCGGCGAAGAAGAACCCGACGACGTAGCCGAACGACGCACCCGCGTAGCCGGACGTGCCGCCGGCAAACCACGGCAGCCCGGCCACCCCCGCGACCGCGTACAAGGCCATGGCGGCTGCCGCGCGCCGCCAGCCGAGTGCCGTTCCGGCCAGCAGCACGCCGAGCGTCTGCCCCGTGATGGGCACGGGCGTGAACGACAGGTGGATAGAGATCTGAGCCAGTGCCCCGACGAAGCCCGCCGCGCCGACGACCAGCAGCACGTCCCTTGCGATCTGCGCGGTCCGACCGCGCCGCAGCGCGATCAGGTCACCGAGCACGAGTGCGCGCGGGCGTTCGATGGCAACTGAGGACATGCGGGGGCCTCTCGGGAGGGCCGCGGGGGTCACGGCCGGTCGAGCAGGGACGTTATCACGGCCGCCCGGGGTCGCGAGCCGACTACCAGGTAGCGTGCAGGTCGTGACGCGCGAGGGGAGTGGGCAGGCCAGCCAGCCGCTGGCCGGCGCCACCCTTCGGTACCTGCAGGGCGACTGGAGCCTGACCCGGCATATCACCGACCACCGGGCGCGCCGCACCGGCTCGTTCGCCGGGCAGGCGATCTTCCGGCCCGCCCCGGGGCAGGCCGGCCGCGGCCAGCTGGAATACCGCGAGCAGGGCGAGTTCACGTTCGGAGGGCACCGCGGGCCAGCCTGGCGGGAGCTGATCCTGGTCGGGACGCCGGACGGCGCCGCGGACGTGCTGTTCGCCGACGGCCGCCCGTTCTACCGGCTGGACCTGCGTGCCGGGCACTGGCGGGCCGAACACCCGTGCAGCGACGACCGCTACGAGGTGACGGTCAGCGTGCTCAGCGCCGACTGCTTCACCGAGTCGTGGCAGGCGCGCGGACCCGACAAGGACTACGACATGACCGCGACATTCACCAGGACGGGACGGCAGGCGTGACGCTGACCGAGTACTCCGGCACGATTCCGCGGCTGCTCGCGCAGGCCGCGGAGCGGGACGGCGGCAAACCCTGGATCCGCAGCGACGAAGGCTCGCTGACGTTCGGCGGCACGGTCGCCGCGGTCAGCCTGGCCGCTGACGCGCTGCGCGCCGCCGGGATACGCCGCGGCGACCTGGTCATGATGACCGCCCGCACGACACCTCAGTACCTGGTGTGCTGGCTCGCGGTCACGACGATGGGCGCGGTCGCGGTGGCCGTGAACCCGCGCAGCACGGCCGCGGAACTAGCCGGCCTGGTCGGCCAGGTCGAGCCGAAGCTGCTCGTCACCGATGTGCAGCTAGCCGACGTCGTGGCCGAGGCCAGCAACGGGACCGGCGCCGCGGACGGCCGCGGCGGCAGGGCAAGCGCGTTCCCTCCCGTAACAGATGTGCTATCGCTGCTGCCGCCGGACTGGTCCGACCAGCGCGCGATGGCCGGCCGTGCTCGCGACGCGAGACTGCCCGACGCCGGCGTGACACCCGGCGACCTGGCCGTGCTGATCCCGACGTCGGGCACGACCGGCCGGTCGAAGCTGGTCATGCAGACCCACCGCGCGTACGCGATGGCGGGCGAAGGGTTCCCGTTCTGGATGGAGCTCACCGCGGACGACGTGCTGATGACTACGCTGCCGCTGTTCCACGTCAACGCGCCGTGCTACTCGGTCATGGGCTCGCTGGCGTGCGGGGCGGGGCTGCTGCTCGTGCCGCGGTTCTCGGCGAGCACGTTCCTGGACACGGCGCGCCGCCACGGCGCCACCGAGTTCAACGCCATCGGCGCGATGCTGGAGATCCTCATGCGCCAGCCCGAGCGGCCCGACGACGCGGACACTGCGTTGCGGCTGTGCTACACCGGGCCTGCGCCCGAGCGCGCACGGCAGCTTGAGATGGAACGCCGGTTCGGGCTGCGAATCGTCGTGGGCTACGCGATGTCGGAGTCGCCGTACGGGCTGATCTGGGCCCGCGGCTCACGGCCGTACGGGACGCTCGGCTCAGTACGCCAGCACCCGGTACTCGGCACCATCAACGAGGTCCGGGTGGCGGACTCCGCCGGCACGGTACTCGGCGCCGGCGAGACCGGCGAGCTGGAACTGCGCAACCCCGTGCTGACGCCGGGCTACTGGGCAATGCCGGAGGAGACCGCCGCGGTCATGGACGATGGCTGGCTGCGCAGCGGTGACCTGGTGACCGTCGAGGCGGACGGAACGTACACGTTCGTGTCCAGGGTCAAGGAAGTGATCAGGCGCCGCGGCGAGAACCTGTCTCCGCTGGAGGTGGAGGAGGTGCTGAGCGCTCACCCGTCCGTGCTCGACTGCGCGGTCGTCGGCGTTCCCTCCGAGCTGTCCGAAGAGGACGTCAAGGCGTTCATCGTGCCGGCCGCCGGCGCGCGGCCGGACTTCGGTGAGCTGAGGGACTTTGCCGCTGACCGGCTGGCGTCCTTCAAGGTGCCGAGGTACTGGCAGCTGATCGACGAGCTGCCGCGCACTCCGACCGCGCGGGTCGCCAAACACAGGCTGCCGTCCGGCCATCCTGACGGTGAGTACGACGCAGAGGCCGCCAGCACACGGGAAGCGTGACCGTCGGGAGGCGAGGGGGACTGTCCCCTACGTAGTGCGCAGCCTGGCGAGCGCCTGGCGGACGGCTGTCTCGGCCGCTTCGTCGCCGAGGCCGAGATCCCTGGCCGCCGCGGCGAACCGGTCAGCGGCAGCGGCCAGCGCGTGCTGCTGAGCGAGCTCGGCGTGTTTCGCCGCCGCGGGCTGCGCGACCAGGGTGCCGCCGCGACCACGGGTGATGAGCAGCCCGGCGGACTCCAGCTCGGAGTAGGCGCGCGCGATGGTCCCGGGCGCAAGGCCCAGGTCGCCCGCCAGCTGGCGGACCGACGGCAGACGGCTTCCTGGCGACAGCTGACCGGCCACGACCAGGCCGGCGATCTGCTCGCGCAGCTGTTCGTACGGCGGGACCGGCCGGGACAGGTCGACGCGCAGGACGGGAGGACCGGAGTGCGCTGAGTCGCCGCCGGACGTCTCGTCGCGAGCGGTCAAGCCTCAGCCCGCCGCGCCGGTTGGCTCGGCGCCGGGAGCGCTGCCCGGCCCCGCGCCCGGCCTGTGCCCAGTACCCGGACCCTGCCCGGTACGCGGGCCGTCTCCCGGTCCGGCGCCCTGCGAACTCGCCGGGCCGCCGGCTGCGCGGCGCGTCCGCCTGATCCAGCCGCTCAGCACCAGCCAGCTCAGCGCGGCGGCGGCGGCGCAGCCCAGGCCTGTCCAGATCATGATCCGGCTGCCAAGGTATGCGGTCGGCGAGACGGAAGGGACCGGCACGGCAAGCCCGTTGCTGCCCGCGATCAGCAGCGCGGCCAGCGCGATCAGCTGCAAGGCGAGAACGGCCCCGGTGATCGCCCGCCCGGCCTGCCGGCGCTGCAGTTCGTCGATGTCCCGGTCGGCGGCCTCGCCAGGCTGCGGCCTGGCGGCGATCCTGCGCAGTCCGGCGGTGCCCAGCAGCAGGGCGGCCACCGACAACGCCGCAGCACCGAGGGTCACCGTCAGTCCGGGCCAGGCGGTCTGGCCGCCAGAAAAGAAAGAGCCCGCACCCTGGAACGGCTGCCAGCGGCCATAGTGGATCGTCGGCGCGGCGGCGAACACGACTGGCACCGCGAGCGTCAGCACCGTGGTGACCACGACCGCAACGGCGGCCCAGCGCGGGGCGTAATCCCTGGCCCGCCTGGCCTGCAAGGTCGCGGCACGGCGCACGCCCCAGGCGGGCGGCTGCGCGGAGTACTCGCCAGCGAGCAAGCCGAGGAGGTAACCGCCCGCGCAGGCCAGCGGCGCCAGCCAGCCGCGCTGGTCGAGAACCAGGATCAGCCCGATCAGCAGGCCGAATCCGAGTCCTTCAAACCCCGATCGGGTGACCTTAGCCGCGTGCGTCCGCGCCGCGCTCGCGCTGTCGCCCGGCTCGCGGAACGCCGACCGCGAGCCCAGCGTCCGCAACGCGAGAGCGCACCCGATGACCAGCGCCGGGATCCCGGCGAAGGTCGCGGCCAGGATGAGCCAGACCCATACAGGAACGCCCGCGATGCCGTGCGTGGTGGTCGTCATATCGCGCTCCCGGTTCATCGGATGCACGAGCAAATTATGTATCAGATGCTTGATACATAATGGGTCGTGGAGTCAGCGCAGTCAAGTCCACTCGGCTCGGCCTGCGGGCGGGCCGCAGTCCGACGTTGTCCGGCCAATGCGTTTGCGGTTGCCCGGAATTGACCGGTCAGCCATGGTTCGCGGTAGGCGCCGCGATGCGCCGTCCAACGCCTGTCCCGTCTCTGCTCAGGGGGTACAGCTTGCGAAAGCTCGGGCTCTTCACGGCCACGTTCGGCATCGTGGCGCTGGCTTGCATCTCAGCATCGGCCGCGCAGGCCAGCGTCGCCACCACCCGCCCGTCTGCGACGTTCCATTTCAAGGCCGTGCGGGTAGACCAGGGCACCAAGCCCGTAGTGATCTACTCGACCAGTCACCTGCCGGCCAAGTCGGTCAGCTACCTGCAGCGCCAGTTCGGCTCGGCACACGTCTGGGAGAACGTTGAGAAGCTCAAGGCCGCGAGCGGCACGGTCACGGCGCCAGGCGTGGAGATGGGCAAGTATGCATACCGGCTGCGCGTGATGCAGGGCAGCAAGGTCGTCGTCACGTCTGCTGCACGCACGCTCTACTCCTACGGCAGCGTCCCGCTGAACGCGTTCTGCAATGAGTCACAAGCGGGTTACTGCGGCTCGCCGCAGACCGTGCAGATAGGGCAGACGGTGTTCACCTACACGGTGGAGAGCGGCGCTCCTAACTCCTACCCGGACTACACGGACGTGCTAGAACTCAACTCGACGAGCTGTGACGCCATCACCGTGCGGTACGCGACCGACGACACCAACAGCGGCGACGACGTGTATGAAGAAGTCATCCAGGCGCGGTCGGACCCGCAGTACGGTCAGGCGGGCATCGACACCATCGCCACGTTCCAGGCGACGCTTGACGGCGGACCGTTCTATCTCGAGGACTCTGAGACCGAGGGGTATCAGATCTACATGAACGGGTCGGCGAGCTGTTACACGCCGTCCGGTTTGCCGTAGCCGCAGACGGGGGCTGGGCAGCTGTGGTTCCAGCCGCCGAGCCCCCGTTACTGAGTCAGATCCTGAAGAACAGGTTGAGGAACCGGTCGGCCAGCGCCGTGTCGCCGCTTGCCGTGCCGCCGTTGAATCGCCCGAACGCTGTCAGGACCATGCTGCCCGGGTCGAACTCCAGCGTGGCAGGCAGATCGTCGATGCTGCCCGGCTCGTAGGTCATGCCGCCCTCGCCGATCGATACGCGGGTGTCGCCGCCGTTCCGGCCGCTCACGCGCACGCCGATGCTGAACGGGCTCAGGTCCGCGTCCGGCCTGATCGTCGACTGCCAGATGATGAACATGAACGGGACAAGCAGGTCTGCCGCGTCCGCCGAGAGGGCGTGCGACTTACCGCTGCCCTGCTTGATGTCCCAGGTGTGCACGCCGTAGTCCATCAGCTGGCCGCCGGCGTACACGAACGCGGGCACCGGCCCCATATAGAAGTGCGGCACCATCAGCCCGCCCCACTCCTCGGCCGTGAGCGGCTGGAGGATGCCGATCATCTTGTCCAGGTCGCCCCGGACGCGCGCCATCATCTCCTGCTGAGACAACTCGTGAAACGACTGCGCGGAGTCGCC
The DNA here is from genome assembly GCA_030052355.1 of Streptosporangiaceae bacterium. The sequence goes on from JASIGS010000337.1 coordinate 6,312, forward strand.
CGCCCGCTCGTGCATGCCGACCAGGCCGTACGCGGCGGGAGCCTCGGCACCGCTGCGAGCGATGTCGAAAGCCTTGAAGTAGCCCTCGGTGGTGTCCACGATGTGGCCGATGACGTCCTTAACCTGCCAGCTTTCGCAGGCGGTCGGCGCATCCCAGGCACCGGGCTCCTCGGCCAGCGCAAACATCACATCGGCCTGCTCGCGCACCACGCGCAGGATGGTGTCCTTTCCCTCGTAGGTCATGGCGTTCCACTCGCTCATGTCCCCACCTTTCCTCGGCAGCGCTGCTGCGCGACGTTCGGGATGTGAACCGATGTTCGGCTCACAGGAGGAAGCCCAGCGCATGCGAGGGGCGCATGTCAACGGAAAGTTACGGATGGGAACGAGTCGCCTCGTCCGGCTCCCGTCAGCGGGCGCGCAGCCGTCAGCCGGCCAGGCTCAAGCGCGCCAGCGCGGCACCGTAGCGGATGGCGACGAGCTGCCCGACCGCCTGGTGCGCACCGATCAGCGGGGCGCACGGTGCGTCGAGAGCCGCGCTGATGTCGTCAAGCAGGCGCTGTGACGTCTCCGGCCCGATCATGCACGGCGCGAGAACAGGCCGCTGCGCACCGGATTCGCTCAGGCGGTTTACCGCCTCGACGATGCTGGCGGCTTCGCCCAGCGAGGCGGGAACGACTGGAACAGACAGCCGGGACGCCAGCAGCACAGCCGCGACCGCCGCTGCGTTGGCGGCTTCCTCGCCCCTGTCTGCCAGCACAACTACGCCGCGGCCGTCCGAGGCGATGCTCAGCCCGGTCGACCTGGCGTGCCTGGCCAGGCCGGCCTCGGCCAGCCGGGCGTGCAGCGCCTCAGCGACGAGCGGATGAGGGCCGAGGTGAGCCGCCAGCACGGTCCTCTCCGGCCTGATCGCGACGAGCCGCTCGAGCTCGGAGTCGACGTGCGGGGCGGGGCTCATCAGCAGCGGAACGAGCACGCAACCTAGGTCCTCGTCCTCTGGAGAACTCGCGTCCGGGCCGATGAAGTCCGACACCGGCAAGCTGTTGCCCTCCAGGTAGCCGACGCGAATGTCCACGCCCGGGCAGGACTGCGCGGCGAGCGCGGCAACCTCGGCGCCGATGTTGGCAGTGTCCGCCTCGGCGGATCCGGGCACGGCGAGCACAAGCGCAGGCGCGTCTGACGCGACGGAGAGCCGGTGCGGGCTGCGGTGCCGACCCGGCCGGGCGCGCGAAACTCGCCGCGGCAGCGCTTCGCCGCGCTGGGGCAACTCGTCGCCGCGCTGGGGCAATGGTTCGCTGCGTTGGGGCAGTGGTTCGCCGCGTTGGGGTAGCTGCTCGCCGCGCTGCGGCAGTGGTGCGCCGCGCTGCGGCAGTGGTTCGCTGCGTTGGGGCAGCTCCTCGCCA
>JASIGS010000338.1 GCA_030052355.1 Streptosporangiaceae bacterium
GCAACTCATGGGGACCTGGCCGGCAACGATGCGCGTATCCTGTATGGCGGGTCGGTGAAGCCGGACAACATGCCGGCGATCATGACCGGGCAGGACATCGACGGTGCGCTCGTCGGCGGGGCAAGCCTCGATGCCGGCGAATTCGTGAAAATATGCAGGTATCGTGATCAGGGCGTGGCTGCCTGAGCTCATAATTCGTTAACGGCCGGTCCCTCCGACGGCCGGGCGAGACAAGAGACGAGAGACCGCAGTGACTATCGCATTCTCGGTAATCCTGATCATTACGAGCCTGCTCATGGTGCTGCTTGTCCTGCTGCACAAGGGCAAGGGCGGCGGCCTGTCTGACCTGTTCGGCGGCGGCATCTCGTCTTCTCTTGGTTCTTCGTCGGTTGTCGAGCGGAACCTGGACCGGATCACGATCGCCACTGGCATCATCTGGTTCATCAGCATCGTCGTCCTGGGGATCCTGGACAAGTGAGCGGGAGCCTCGGGGGATGCCCCCCGGGCCAGCATTAGCGCGAGATGGGCGGCAGCCGGCGGGCTGCCCTGATTGGCACGTCTTGAGCAAGGGGTGAGCAGTGAGCAGTGGCAACGCCATTCGCGGCAGCCGGGTCGGGGCTGGGCCGATGGGTGAGGCGGAGCGCGGCGAGGCCGCACCGCGAGTCCGCGTGTCGTTCTGGTGCTGCAACGACCACGAGACCGTTCCCAGTTTCGCCTCCGACGCGCCGGTCCCCGAGTTCTGGGACTGCCCCCGGTGCGGCCTTCCCGCCGGCCAGGACCAGGCCAACCCGCCTGCACCGCCACACGCCGAGCCTTACAAGACTCACCTCGCCTACGTCAAGGAGCGGCGGAACGACTCCGACGGAGCCGCGATCCTGGCCGAGGCGCTAGATCGCCTCCGCAGGGGCGCCTGAACTTCAGTCTGGACCGGCGGTGCGGGCTCCCGCGGTCGTGGTGCCGTATGACCCGCAGTGGCCGGCGCTCTTCGCGGGCCTGCGGGGTCACGTCGACGCGGCACTGGCCGGCCTTCCCCACGTCACCGAGCACGTAGGCAGCACCGCGGTCCCCGGCCTCGACGCCAAGCCGATCATCGACATGGACGCGGTCGTGCCTGCCGCCGGGTGGGTCGCCGCCGCGGTGGCCGCGCTCGGCCAGGCGGGCTGGCGGCACGAGGGCGATCTCGGCATCACCGGCCGGGAAGCCTTCGCACCGCCTGCTGAGCTGCCTTATCACCATCTCTACGTCGTCGTGTCCGGCAGCGCCGCCTACCGGGACCACCTGGACCTGCGGGACTTCCTGCGCTCACACCCTGGCCATGCCGCCCGGTACGCGGAGCGCAAACGTGCGCTCGCCCCGCTGCTGCGGATCGACCGAGAGGCGTACACGCAGGGCAAGGCCGATATGGTGACCGAGTTTTTGCGGGTGGCACGCGAGGCGGCCCCGGAGCCGGGAGACTGACGACGTGCAGCTTGCCTTCGATCGCAGAGGCTCGGGCCCGCCACTGGTGCTGCTGCACGGCGTTGGTCACCGCCGCCAGGCGTGGGACGCCGTAGCCGGGCTGCTCGAACCGCACCGGGACCTGATCATCCCGGACCTGCCGGGGCACGGCGAGTCGCCGCCGCTGTCCGTCGGCGACCGGCCGGTGGTGGAGGTGCTGCACGAGGCGGTCACCGGCCTGCTTGACGAGCTCGGGCTCGACCGTCCGCACATGGCCGGGAACTCGCTCGGCGGGCGGCTGGCACTGGAGGCTGGCGCGGGCGGGCGGGCGGCGAGCGTCACGGCACTGTCCCCGGCCGGGTTCTTCCGCGGCCAGGCCGACGTCATCTACGCCAGGGCCGTCTTCCGCGCGATGGAGGTTGCCGGACGGGCGCTGCAGCCGGCCGTCCCTTCCCTCGCGCAGAGCGCCGCCGGCCGCCGGCTGCTGTACAGCGCCATCGTCAGCCGGCCGTCCCGGCTGACGCCTGAGCAGGCACGTGGCGACGCGGCCGCGTTCCTGGCGGCCACCGAGGCGCTGGGTATCGTACTCGGCGGCATCGGCCAGTTCACCGGGCACGTTCCCGCCGACGTGCCGGTGACGATCGCATGGGGCAGCAAGGACCGGCTGCTGTCACGGCGCCAGGGCCTGGTCGCGAGGCAGCAGCTGCCCGGCGCCAGCTTCATCCTGCTTCCAGGGTGCGGGCACGTCCCGATGACCGACGATCCCGACCTCATCGCCCGCGTCCTGCTGCGCGGCAGCGCCTAGCTCGGTGGCCTCCACAGCAGCCCAGGTCAGTGGGCGAAGGCGCTGCGCTGGCCCTCCGGCAGGAGCGGCACTGGCGGGGTGGGCGCCTTTGCCAGCGCTGCGACCTGGGTCCGGAGGTCACTGAGCAGCAAGTCCGCCAGGTCCTTGCTGAACCCGTTCCGCACCACGATCCGGAGCACGGCCACATCCTGCATGTTCTCGGGGAAGGTGTAGGCCGGGACGAGCCAGCCGCGCTGGCGGAGCCGCTCGGACACGTCGAAGACGCTGTACCCGGCATTCGCCGGGTCGGCCAGCCGGAACGCGAGCACCGGCAGGTCGGTGCCGTCGGACAGCAGCTCGAATGGTCCCATCGCCGCGATCGCGGTCGCTATGTACTTGGCGACATCCTGGCAGGTCTGCTGCACCTGACGGTATCCGTCGAAGCCGAGCCGAAGGAAGTTGTAGTACTGGGCCGCTACCTGACTGCCCGGCCTGGAGAAGTTCAGCGCGAACGTCGGCATCTCACCCCCGAGGTAGTTCACGTTGAAAACCAGGTCGTCGGGTAGCGCAGCGGCGTCGCGCCAGACGATCCAGCCAACTCCCGGGTACACCAGCCCGTACTTGTGACCGGAGGAGTTGATCGAGGCGACCCGCGGCTGCCGGAAGTCCCACTCCAGGTCGGGCGCGAGGAACGGGGCGACGAAACCGCCAGACGCGGCGTCGACATGAATGGGGATGTCCAGGCCGGTCTGCTCCTGCAGCCGGTCCAGGGCCGCGGCTATCTCGGGTACCGGCTCGTAGCTGCCGTCCATCGTGGATCCGAGGATGGCCACGACGCCGATGGTGTTCTCGTCGCACCGGGCCGCGGCCTCCGGGCCGGTCAGGTGAAGCCGGTCAGGCTCCATCGGCACCAGCCGGGGCTCGACCTCCCAGTACCGGCAGAACTTTTCCCAGCAGACCTGGACGTTGGCACCCATGACGATGTTCGGCTTCGCGGTGGCGTCGCCGGCTTTGCCGGCGCTTGCCCGGCGTGCCCGCCAGCGCCAGAGCAGCGCGAGCCCGCCGAGCATGGCGGCCTCGCTCGACCCGGTGGTCGAGCATCCTGTCGCGGCGTCAGCCTCCCGGTCCTGATCGCTTTCAGGACGGTCGGCGCCCGGCGCGGCCGGGGCGTGCCAGAGGTGGGCGAGGATGTTCACGCAGCGGCGCTCGAGCTCAGCTGTCTGCGGGTACTCGTCTTTGTCGATCATGTTCTTGCTGAAGCACTCGGCCATCAGCTGCTCGGCTTGCGGCTCCATCCAGGTCGTGACGAACGTCGCGAGGTTGAGCCGCGCGTTGCCGTCCAGGATGAGCTCGTCCTTGATCAGCTGGAGCGCAACGTCGGGAGGCATTGACTGTGATGGGAGCTGGTGCCGCGGGACCGGATGCTCGATCTCCCGGCAGAAGACCGGGTTGATGTCCAGCTCCGATGGCCGGTGCGTCTCGTCGACCTTAGCGTGCAGGGCCATGCTGGCCCTCCCTTCATGGCGTGCTGTCGGTGGGGGATCTGGGATCCGAATGCCGGTAACGGCACAGCAGGTAACCGTCATCGGCGAGTACGTGCGCCAGCCTGAGGCCGGCGGCCGGTGCCGCGTCTGGCGCGGCCGGCGACGAAAGGATGCGGCCCGACGTGCCGCCGGCCAGCATTGGGCTGATGGTGAGGCACAGCTCGTCGAGCAGGCCGGCGTCGGCGATCTGGCCGAGCAGGTGCGGCCCGCCTTCAAGCAGCACGTTCCGGTGGCCGAGATCGGCGAGCGCCGCGAGGGCCCGAGCGGGCTCCACGCTCTCCTGCCCGGCGACCACGACGACAGCACGGCCGGCCAGTGCGGCGCGGCGCTCATGCGCTGCATGTGCCGTGGTCAGCACGATCGTCGGGGCGTACGCCGGTGCGTCGGCGACCAGCCGCCCGCAAGCATCCAGGTCCAGGCTGGTGGTGACCACCGCGATCGACGGCGTCGGTGGTCTGCCGGCCCGCAGGCTGGACCACACCTCGGTGTCTCGCACCGGACGGTAGCGCTCGGCCCGTGCGGTGCCGGCGCCGACCAGGATGACGTCGGCAAGAGTCCGCAGCACGGCGAAGACCATGCGGTCCGCGGGGCCGGACAGCGCTGCCGTGCGTCCGTTCAGGTAGGCGGCGCCGTCGACGCTCGCGATCATGTTGGCGCGCACGCGCGGCCGTACGGCAGCCGGCGGGCAAGGCTCGTTCCCATACAAAATCGCCAATTCCTCCACAGCCGCGGGTGCAGGCCCGGTGGTGACGGTCGGCTCGACGGCCATTTCGGCGCCGGGCAGAGGAAAGATCTGGCGCACGGCCAGCAGTCAATCAGATCGGTCCGGCGCGACTCGCGGAGGCTGGCCAGTGGCGGGATGGCGAGCCTTAAGAAGTATGGCAACAATGTGTAAGAAGTCGCGCCGATGTGGATAATACTCTCCGCATTCACGCAGTGATGCGCGCATCGGGAGGAGTCCCGTGCAGACGCTGGAGCTAGTCGTGGCCGCCTGCTGGGCCGCCAACGCGTGCTTCGGCCTGTGGCTGCTCTTCGGCTGGCGGCTGGGCGATGGCCGCGCGGTGAGGATCACGTCGCGCCCGTTCCTGCTCGTGTCCGCGCACCCGGTGCTCGCGATCACCGGGTTGCTGTTGTGGGCGGCGTTCAGCCGTACGGGTGATCTCGTCTACGGCTGGTGCAGCTTTGCCGTGCTCAGCACGGCCGTGATGCTCGGCTTCGTGATGCTGACCAGGTGGCTGGAGGGACGGGCGGGACGTCATGCGCGGGGCTCTGGGGTCCGCTTCCCCGTGCGGATCGTGGCGTTACATGCCGTGGTCGGCGTCAGCACGTTTACTCTCGTGCTCATCACGGTGACGCTGGCCATGCAGCATCACCGCTAGGCGCCGCCACCAGGAGCCACGGCCAGCCGCCCGCTAGGCGCCAGCCGCAATTCCCCGCAGCACGACGACCTCGTGGTCTGAGACCTGCACGGCGGCGCCGGCCGCGAGCAGCAGTCCGTCCCGGCCGCCAGCCAGCGTGCTGACGACTAGCTGCCAACGGCTCGCGGCCGTCGGCAGCGTGAAGGCGACGGCGCGGTCGTCGGCATTGAACAGCAGCAGAAAGTGATCGTCGACGATGGACTCTCCGCGCGGGCCCGGCTCGGTGATGGCATCACCGTTCAGCAGCACCGCCATCGACCTGGCGTCCGCGTTGCGCCAGTCATCGACGGTCATCTCCTGTCCGGCGGGCGTCAGCCAGGTGATGTCCCGCAGGGCTGCGCCGCCGGGGCCGCCTGGGCCGTCAGGCCCGACGGGCTGGCCGCTGAAGAACCGGCGCCGCCTGAAAACCGGGTGCTCCCGGCGGAGGGCGGCGAGGGCCTGGGTGAACTCCAGCAAGTCGGCGTTCTTGCCCGCCGTCTCCCAGTCGACCCAGGATGTCTCGTTGTCCTGGCAGTAGGCGTTGTTGTTGCCGGCCTGGCTCCGGCCGAGCTCGTCGCCGGCCAGCAGCATCGGGACCCCCTGGGAGCAGAACAGGGTGACCAGGAAGTTGCGCACTTGCCTGGCCCGCAGCTCGCTGATGGCCGGGTCGTCGGTCGGGCCCTCGGTGCCGCAGTTCCACGACCGGTTGTCGTCCGTACCGTCGGCATTGCCGTCGCCGTTGGCCTCGTTGTGCTTGTGGTCGTAGCTCACCAGGTCGGCGAGGGTGAAGCCGTCGTGGCAGGTGACGAAGTTCACCGACGCCACGGGGCGGCGCGCGCTGGTCTCGTACAGATCGCTCGAGCCGGCGAGCCGAGAGGCGAAGTCCGGCAGCACGCCAGGCACCCCGCGCCAGAGATCCCTGACCGTGTCGCGGTACTTGCCGTTCCACTCGGTCCACAGCGGCGGGAACTTGCCGACCTGGTAACCGCCATCCCCGACGTCCCACGGCTCGGCGATCAGCTTGACCTGAGAAACCACGGGGTCCTGCTGGACGAGCTCGAAGAACGCGGCAAGCCTGTCAACCTCGTGCAGCTCGCGGGCCAGCGCGGCGGCGAGGTCGAACCTGAATCCGTCGACGTGCATGTCGAGCACCCAGTAGCGAAGCGAGTCCATGATGAGCTGCAGGGCATGCGGGTAGCGCACGTTGAGGCTGTTCCCGCAGCCGGTGTAGTCCAGGTAGACGGCCGGGTCGGCGGCGTCGAGCTGGTAGTACGCGGCGTTGTCGATGCCGCGGAAGGACAGCGTCGGGCCGAGCGCCCCGGACTCCGCCGTGTGGTTGTAGACGACGTCCAGGATCACTTCGATGCCCGCCGCGTGCAGGGTCTTGACCATCGACTTGAACTCGGCGACCTGGCCGTGCGGTTCGGCCGAGCTGGTATAGCCGTTGTGCGGGGCGAAGAAGCCGATCGTGTTGTATCCCCAGTAGTTCGTCAGACCGCGCTGCGCCAGCGCGTGCTCGGGCACGGACTGGTGCACCGGCATGAGCTCGACGGCGGTGACGCCCAGCCGGGTCAGGTGGTCGACGACCGCCGGGGTCGCGAGCCCGGAGTAGGTCCCCCTGAGTTCGGGGGGAACGCCCGGGTGCCGCATCGTCAGCCCACGCACGTGCGCCTCGTACACGACGGTCTCGTGATACGGGGTGCGGAGCTGCCGCTCGCCCGCCCAGTCGAAGTAGGGGTTGATCACGACGTTGCGCGGCATGAACGGTGCACTGTCGGTGCCGCTCGGCAAGTCGGGCCGGCCCAGCTGGTAGCCGAACAGGGCCTCGTTCCAGGTCAGGCTGCCGTCTATGGCCTTGCCGTACGGGTCGAGCAGCAGCTTGGCGGGGTTGCACCGGTGCCCGCGGCCGGGGTCGTAGGGTCCGCTGACGCGGTAGGCGTAACGCTGGCCGGGCCCGATACCGGGCAGATAGCCGTGCCAGACGAACCCGTCGACCTCGGTCAGGTTGAGCCGGGTCTCCGTCCCGTCAGCGTCGAACAGGCAGAGTTCCACCCGCTCGGCGACCTCAGAGAACAGGGCGAAGTTCGTGCCTGCCCCGTCCCAGGTGGCTCCGAGTGGATAAGCGGCTCCCGGCCATATCTGCATCCGCCCGACCTTACCCGGCGGATTCCACGCTCGGGACGCTCGTCCTGCCGAGGATGGCGGCCAGGTCCAGGCCGGCCGGCAGCGCGCCGAACGGCATTCCCGGGCCGCCAGCGGTGGCGGCAAGGCGCGTCGCTCGGTACGCATCGGCAATGGCTGGCGGCGCGTGCCTCGTCAGCAGCGCCGCCTGCAGCGTGATCGCGATCAGCCCGGCCAGCTGCCGTGCCTGCGCCTGGGCGGGCCCGTCCGCGGTCGCCGCCGCCTCCTTGAGCCTGGCGCGCAGCAGGGACACGGCATCGTCCAGCGCCGGGTCGCCGCCGGCCGCCAGGTCGATCTCGGCCAGCAGCGCGTCGGCGGAGTCGGGGGAGCGGGTTACCGCACGGAGCACGTCGAGCGCCGTGACGTTGCCCGAGCCCTCCCAGATGGAGTTGAGCGGAGCGTCCCGCAGCAGCCGCGGCATCTCAGACTCCTCGACGTAGCCGTTCCCGCCGAAGCACTCGAGCGCCTCGGCGACGACCACTGGCGTCCGCTTGCAGATCCAGTACTTGGCAGCAGGCAGCGCGAGCCGCAGCAGGGCCGCCTCAGCGAAGTCGCCAGCCGCTGCCCGGTCGGCAGCCCCGGCCAGACGCATGGCCAGCGCGGTCGCCGCCTCCGACTCCAGCGTGAGGTCGGCGATCACGGCGGTCATGGCGGGCTGGTCGATCAGGGCTGCCCCGAAGGCCACGCGGTGGCTGGCGTAGTGCGCCGCGGCCACGCACGCCTGCCTGATCTCAGCGGCGCTGCCGAGGACGCAGTCCAGCCGGGTGGCGCTGACCATGTTGATGATCGTCCTTACGCCGCGGCCGAGCTCGCCGACCGGCCAGGCCACCGCCTGGTCGTACTCCACCTCGCTCGACGCGTTGGACGAGTTGCCGAGCTTGTCCTTGAGCCGCTGGATGTGCATCGCGTTCCTGCTGCCGTCGGGCAGCACCCTGGGCAGCAGGAAGCAGGACAGGCCCTCCTCCGCCTGGGCGAGCACCAGGAAGAGGTCACACATGGGGGCGGAGCAGAACCACTTGTGCCCGGTGAGCAGGTAGCTGCCGTCGGCGGTCTTCGCTGCCCGCGTGGTGTTCGCCCGGACGTCAGAGCCGCCTTGCTTTTCCGTCATCGCCATGCCGGCCAGCAGGCCGCGCTTGCCCGTTGGCTCGCGCAGGCCAGGGTCGTAGACGGCGGACGTGAGCAGGGGTTCGTACCGGGCGGCGAGGTCCGGTGCGTGGCGCAGGGCGGGCACGCTCGAGTACGTCATCGAGACCGGGCAGCCGTGGCCGGCCTCGGCCTGGGTCCAGACGATGAACTTGGCAGCCCTGGCCACGTGCGCGCCGGGCGTCTGGTCCGCCCACGGCGCGGCGTGCAGCCCGTGGCTGACGGCCGTGTCCATCAGCCAGTGCCACGAGGGGTGGAAGTCAACCTCGTCGATCCGGTAGCCGCGGGCGTCGTGGGTGCGCAGCACCGGCTTGTAGACGTTGGCTAGCCGTGCGTGCTCGCGGGTTTCTGCCGAGCCGGCCAGCACTCCGAGCTCGTGCAGTTCGTCCTCGGCGGCGCCGCCGCCTTCACGATGCAGGGCCGACAGAAGCCCGGCGTCGGCGGCGACGTCGTACCCTGCCAGCGCGGGGACCTGATTGAGAACCTCGTGTGTGGCGTGACGGTGTGCCGGTGTCATACCAGCAGTATCAGGTGTGGATGCCGCACTCGGTCTTGGCGGTCCCTGCCCACCGGCCGCTGCGCGGGTCCGCGCCGTCGGCGACCCTGGAGGTACAGGTGCGGCAGCCGATCGACGGGTACCCGTCGTAGATCAGCGGGTTCACCAGCACGCCGTTAACGGCGATGTAGTCGTCGACCTGCCCTTGGGTCCACTCCACGATGGGGTTGATCTTGATCATCTCGCGCCGCGCGTCCCACTGCACGACCTTGGTGTCGCTGCGTGACTCGGTCTCCTCCCGCCGCACGCCGGTGAACCAGGCGTCATAGGGCGACAGGGCCTGCTCGAGCGGTACCACCTTGCGCAGGTAGCAGCAGAGGTCGGGGTTCCGGCTGTACAGCCGCGGGCCAAGCTCTGCGTCCTGTTCCTCGACGGTGGTCGGCGGCGTCACGTTGACGACGTTCACCGGGTAGACAGCCGACACGGCGTCCCTGGTGCCGATCGTCTCGGGGAAGTGGTAGCCGGTGTCCAGGAACAGCACGTCGATGCCGGGAAGTTGCTGGGAGACGAGGTGGACGAGTACCGCGTCGCTCATCGACGACGTGATGCAGACGCGCCGGCCGAAAGTCTTAGAAGCCCACGCGATCACTTCTTCAGCCGGCGCCCCCGCCAACGCCTCTGCCGCTTCCGCGGCCAGCTTCTCCATGGCGATGGGCTCCTCCTTACGGTCCGACTCAGTTCGGCAGCATACCCCTGGAACCCGATACAGCACCGTCAGCGGAGGTTAGACGGCCTGTATGAGTTATTCCACCCACACTAGGGCTAACCGGCGGCAACCGCACGCTCTGTGGCGTAAGTCACAAGCACCACGAGTATAACGGCCGTATTCCGGTTTATCTTCGGCGGTCACGCAGCTGTTACCGACGCGCGGTGCAACCGGCACGGGATTGGCGATATTCCGCCCGGCCGGGCGGTCGGCGCGCCGGCCCGGACGGGCCGCGCCAGCCAAGGCTGTCCGGGCAGACCGATAATGAGCTCATGGTTTGTCCCCACTGCCGCGCGAGGCGGCACGAGGACTGCCCGGGCGGCACGTGGTGCGACTGCCAGCACAAGCCGCCCGTGCAGCCCACCGACGCGCGCCTGAGCTGGCTTCGCCAGGGCTAGCACCGAGCTGGCTTGGCAAGGGCTAGCGCGGCGATGCGCGGAAGCCCGACGGCCCGTTGAACTTGCTCGCGCGAGTCAGGCCGCGGCGTTGGCGCGGCGCATCCGGCGGCGGCGCTCAGAGGAGCGCTCGTCCTCGTTGAGGCCGCCCCAGGTGCCGTACTTCTCCGGCCTGCTGATCGCGTAGGTGAGGCACTCGGCGCGCACGGGACAGCTGGCGCAGACGGCCTTGGCCTTGCGCTCCCTGATCTCGCGCTCGGGCTGCCGCTCCCCGTCGGGCCCGAAGAAGAGCACGACATCACGACCCTGGCACGCGGCCTCGTCCTGCCAGCCCCAGCTAGGCCGTTGCATCAGGGCGGCTTGACGACGTACCTCGGACATGAAGCGTTCTCCTCAACCGGCTGCCGCGGCCGTCAGCGGCCACGGTTCATTGGTGCCCTCGTAGTTGGTCATGCGTGTCAGCGCGAGCTGGTCCGTGCAGCGGACCGCTCGGCGCGTTGTAGACTGCCCACGACGAAAGATTTCTCGCGCGCTGTGGCAATTTGCCCCGTCACATGATGCAACGCGCCACGTCGGCACAATGTTCCCGCCGACTGTAACGCAAGATCATGACCTTGGCACTTGACGCCAGCCCGAGCGTACGGACCGCCGGATAATCATGGCACTCCCAGCTTGCCCGGCGCAGCCGAGATCGCGAATATCCGGCCGGCAGGGACCCTGCGGCGGCCCCTGCGCCGGACCCCCGCAGTGACTGCGCGGTGCCTACGGCGAGCCGCGGATCACACTAAGTAATCATTAGC
>JASIGS010000339.1 GCA_030052355.1 Streptosporangiaceae bacterium
GCGACCTGTACTGGCAGACCTCCTGGCCCACGGATCACCGGACCTGGACCGCGCCGGACATCTACGCGCCGCCGACGTTCGAGGCCTACCGCCGCAATCAGGACCCGGCGCTGGACGCGATCCTCGGCGTCAAAGAGCACGTACCCGGCTGAGGTGCGCGCTGTGGACGTTCAGGCCGTACGCGCCGCATACGACGCCCAGGTCAGGCGCGCGACCAGGACAACCGAACCGGGCGCGGTCGTCGAGGCCGACGAGGGTGTGCTGCGGTATGTCGCGCCCGACGCGCAGGCGTCGTGCATCGTGTGGTCGCAGCTGACGGCGGAATCCGCCGATGCCGTCATCACCGCGCAGCGGGATCACGCCACAGCCACCGGCACGCCGCTCGAGTGGAAGTACTACGACTACGACCAGCCCGCCGACCTGCCGGCGCGACTTGTCGCCGCCGGTTTCGAGCCAGACGACGAGGAGCTGATGATGGCGGCGGAGACGGCCGCCGTGCAGGCCGACGTCGTGCTGCCAGAAGGCGTCCGCCTGGTCGCGGTCAGCGACGTCGCCGGCGTCGAGGCGCTGATGAGCGTCCGGGACGCTGCGTTCGGCGCGGGCTCGCCAGAGTTCCGGGACCGGATGCTGGCAGCGCTGGACACGCCCCAGCTGGTCCAGATGGTCGTCGCGTTCTCCGGCGCCGAGCCGGTGAGCGCGGCCAGGATCGAGTTCGTCGAGGGGACGGAGTTCGCCGGGCTGTGGGGCGGCGGCACCGTTCCGGCCTGGCGCGGCCGGGGGATCTTCCGCGCACTTGTCGCTTACCGCGCGGCCCTGGCCGCCGCGCGCGGCTACCGCTACCTGCAGGTCGACGCGCTGCCCACCAGCAGGCCGATCTTGCAGCGGCTCGGCTTCCAGCCGGTGGCCACGACCACGCCGTACATGTGGACCCCCAAGCAACCTTGACAGGCCCGTCGGACGCCTCGCAGGATGAAGTCGCGGCAGATAGTTCTTTAGCCGCAATAAGAGTCGGACGATGAAGGCAGGGGTTCGATCACGCGGTTCCGGTCACACGGTTCCGATCGCGCGGCGCAGATCGCGCGATGTTCTTCACCCTGCAAGCTGGGGCGGCACGGTGGTATCGATGCTCAGCCACCACGTCTGCACGCGCTCCCATGAGGGACCGCTTATCGCCGCCTGACCCGCCTCCCTGCGGTTGCCGTGGTCCGCCCCGAGCCGAGGGCGGCTGGCAGCAGGAAAGTCACCGCCACGCTCCGAGGGCAGCGACGCGGCACGAACAGATCAGGGAGGATCGATGCGCAGCTTGACCATGTCGCTCGGCCGGATCTTCAGCACGTTCACCCAGGGAAGGAGGTCACTGTTCCGGACGCTGGTGTCCGTCGGCGCGGTGATCGCCGTTACGGCCGGCCTGGCGGTCGCCTTAACCAACGTCGCCTCGGCGGCCAGCGCGCAGGCGCCAGCGGCCTGCTCGGCTGGCACGACCGTGAACACCAAGGACGGACCGGTCTGCGGCGTCACGGCTAACGGGCAGACAAACTACCTCGACATCCCCTACGCGGCACCGCCCGTCGGGAACCTGCGCTGGGCACCACCGCAGCCGGCCCAACCGTGGACCACCACCTACCAGGCGACGGAGGAACCACCGGGCTGCCTCTCGCCGGGGGCGACCGCGGGATCCGTGGAGGCCGGCACGAGCGAGAACTGCCTGTACCTGGAGGTCCAGGAACCGGCGAATGCCAGGCCAGGAGAGAACCTGCCGGTGATGTTCGAAGTCCACGGCGGCGGATTCCTCGGCGAGTACCGGGACGACGACGGAACCAACTTGATCAAGGCCGGCCACGTCATCTACGTGTACGCCGAGTACCGGCTCGGGATCCTCGGCTTCCTTGCGGACTCGGCGCTCGGCGCGCACTCGGGTGACTATGGCCTGCAGGACCAGCAGGCCGCGCTGCGCTGGGTGAAGGACAACATCGCCGCTTTCGGTGGCAACCCGGGGAACGTGACGATCTTCGGCGAGTCCGCCGGCGGCGCGAGCGTTTGCGACCAGATAGCCTCGCCGACCGCTAAGGGCCTGTTCCAGCAAGGCATCAGCGTCAGCGGCTTCTACAACTTCGACGTCAACACGATCTGGTGGCCGGCGGACTGCAAGTCAAAGCTGCAGACCGAGGCGGAGGCCCAGCAGGAGGGCGCGGCGTTCGCGTCAAAGGTCGGCTGCGGGAACGTCACCAACGTCGCGGCCTGCCTGCGCTCGGTGCCGGCAGACACCCTGGTCGAGGACGGCGGCCAGTTTGAGAGCCCGTTCGCCGGCGGTGCGATCGGGCCGATCGTCAACGGCACGACGCTGCCCATGTCGCCGGGTGAGGCGTTCAAGACCGGGCACGTCAACAACGTCAAACTGATGATCGGCGTTGGCAGAGACGAGTTCAACGGCGGGATCTACACCAATAGCCCGGGCCATACGGTCGTGGCGGACACCGCCGCCCAGTACCGGGAGCTGATAACCCAGCAGTTCGGGCCGCTCGCGCCGACCGTGATGCGGCTCTACCCGCTGCGGGACTATCCGTCCCCGGCGCCGTTCATCGCCTATCGCACGGTCATGGCCGACGCGTTCAGCGTCTGCCCGGCGCTGCAGAGTGACGCCGAGGTGTCGAAGTACATCCCCGTGTACGCCTATGAGGACGACGACTCAGACTCCCCGCCGTCCCCGACGACGACGCCTGAGCCGCAACCGCTCGGGGCCTACCACAGCGCGATCAACCGGCTCGTCCACGACACACCGTCCTCGCTGGACTCCAACCAGGCCGCCCTGCAGAGCCAGGTGCTAGCCGAGTGGACCGGATTTGCCCGGACCGGCAATCCCAACGCGACCGGCACCCCGCCGTGGAGCCTGTACGCCAACGGCCACGAGGTGATGTCCCTGCAGCCGGGCGGTGACAGCACGCTGATCCCGGCCAGCACCATCATCCAGGAGCACAACTGCGGATTCTGGGACGCGGTGAACCGGACGGCCGCGTTCGCGCCGTGAGCCGCGTGCGCCGCGGTTGACCCGGCAGGTGGCCCGGGAGGCGCCACGCCTCCCGGGCCCCGGCCTCCAGTTATCCGGGAGTCAGCCGGCTTCGCAGCTCTAGGCGGGCCGCGAGGCCGGCTCGGGCTCCTGGTAGGCGGGGATGCCGAGGAGTTCGTCTACCGTGACGAAGCGGTACCCGTCCGCAGCGAGCCGATCGACGACGATCTTCGCGGCCGCGACCGTGTTGCCGCGGTTGCCGGCGTGGCCGTCGTAGCCGTCGTGAAAGATGACGATCCCGCCCGGCTTAGCCATCCTGAGCACGCTGCCTGCGATGGCCGGCGCTGCTGGCTGGAACACCTCGAGTGGGTGGCAGAACTGGCCGGAGACCGGCCGCAGCCCCTGGCGGATCAGGATTCCCGGCAGAGCGGGGAGCCGCATCAGCCACGGCGGCCGGTACAGGGCAGGGCGCACCCCGAGCGTGGCCAGCGCGGCCTGACCCTTCCGGACTTCTTCCGCCAGCGTCTTCGCGCCAAGGAAGTTGGTGAACTCGTGCGTGAAGCTGTGATTCCCGATCACGTGCCCGTCGGCGAGTAGCCGTTTCGTGACCTCCGGGTAGCGGAGCACGGCGCGGCCGACCTGGAAGAACGTGGCACGGACCTGACGCTCGGCGAGGAAGTCGGCCAGCTGCGAGGTGTAAGGCTCGTTCGGGCCGTCGTCGAACGTGAGGGCGATGACCCGGTCGTCGGCCGGCCCGCGGTAGGGGAAGGGGCAGATCGCCTGCGAGTACGGCGATCCGCAGAACCACCATCCAGCCCCGACCGCGGCGGCACCGGTCGCGGGCCAGCGCAGCGCGCGGGTCACAGTCACCAGGTCGCCTCCACAAGGCGCAACGCCATCTCGCCGAACAGCACGCAGAACGCCACCCCGAAGCCGACGCTCGCGACATCCCGCACCCTGCGCCGGACCCATCCGTGTCTCGCGGCCTTGGCGCGGAACGCCGGGGCCATTCCCACGACCCGGCGGCCGGCGATCCGGTTCACGGCGTAGCCGAGCACGTAATAGTACAGGCAGGTCACCACGATGTTGTAGGCCAGCCCGCGGTGCAAGCGCCGTGACGACGTGAACGTCGGGTTGCCGCGGAGGAACGCGACCGAGCCGCGGGTTCGCAGCCGCCGGAGCAGGTCGAGCTCGTCGCCGCCCTGTGTCGCCTCGGTGTTGTAGCCGGGCCACTCGCTCTTGCGGAACGCGAGGTTCGTGGCGGTGACATACAGGATCCGGCCGGTCAGCTGGGCGACGAGGCTGACGACGCTGAACAGCACCGCGGTGTAGACGCGGCCCCACCACGGCGGGTCCACGAACCGGCACGGGCCGGCCACCGCGACCCGGCTGGGGTCATCGCGGAATGCCTTGTCAATGCGGGACAGCCAGTCGCTGCTGAATACGGTGTCGGCATCGGTGGAGACGACGATCTCGCCGCGAGCCGCCGTTGTGCCGCATTGCCTGGCCGGGCAGACGCCGGCGCTCGGCTCGCGCACCACGGTCACGCCGCGGGACCTGGCCACCTCGGCGGTGCCGTCGGTGCTGTTGTTATCGACCACGATGATCTCGTAGGGATACTCGAAGTCCTGGGCCAGAAGTGAGTCAAGGCAGCTGCCGAGGAAGCCGGCCTCGTTGTAGGCAGGAATGACGACACTGAAGCGCGTCTGGTGTCCGTCCCGCTGCGTCAGGCTTGCCTGCTCGCGCGTGGGCACGCGGGGACTCCTTCCCGGATGGGGCCCGCGGGGGTGCGAACATCCCCTGGAGCTTCGATCGTGACGGGCAAGCCTATAGTGAATGAATCAGTACAGTTCTTGATATTTCCTTAACTTGGGGCGAATTTAAGTGCTCGTGGTCGGCGCGTTAGGCCCACGGTCCCGCAGCCCGGCCATCAGGGCGATCGGGGAGCGCACCCACGCGACCCTGGACCAGGGCACGCCGGGTCCGGGTTCGCCCCGACCTCGGGGCACCCGTAACCTGGTCCGGTGAAGGCGCTGCTGCTGGAGAACATCCACCCCGACGCTGTCCGGCTGCTCGAAGACGCCGGGCTTGAGGTCGTCCGGCAGCGATCGGCCCTCGGCGAAGCCGACCTGGCAGCTGCCCTGCCGGGCGTCGCGGTCCTCGGCATACGGTCCAAGACCCGGGTCACCGCGGCCGTGCTGGCGGAGGCCCCCGACCTGCTCGCGGTCGGTGCCTTCTGCATCGGCACCGACCAGATCGACCTGGCGGCGGCCTCTGCGCTCGGCGTCGCCGTGTTCAA
>JASIGS010000035.1 GCA_030052355.1 Streptosporangiaceae bacterium
GCTTTTCTCGGCGGAAGACAGCGGCAACGTCCACCTCTATCAGGTGAAGGCCGACGGGACCGGCAAGCCAGAGATCATCGTCGGCGGCGACCGCTGGGTTTCCGAGTGGAGCTGGGCCGCCGGAACGCTGGCGTTCGTGGCTGCCACGCCAACCAGCACGGGCGAGTTGTTCGTTAAAAGCCTCAGCGCGGAGAACCCGCAGGACGGGGACAGCGAGGAGCGCGCGCTCACCAGCCTGACGCAGCCATTCGCCGGCGCGATCAGCCTCGGCTCTCCGCAGCGGTTCGTCGCGCGCTCCGCTGACGGAAGTGAGGTGGAGTGCTGGGCGATTCCACCCGCCGGAGCTCGCCCAGGCGAGAAGTACCCGACGCTGCTGAACGTTCACGGCGGGCCGTTCACGCAGTACGGCAACCGGTTCATGGACGAGTTCCAGCTCGAAGCCGCCGCGGGCTTCGGGGTCCTGTACTCCAACCCGCGCGGCAGTTCCGGGTACAGCGAGCAGTGGGGCCGCGCGGTGCGGTGGCCCGAGTGTGAGAGCGATCCCGGCACCGGCTGGGGCGGCGTCGACTTCGAGGACGTGATGGCGTGCGTCGACACCGCCTGCGAGCTCTTCGACTGGATCGACCCGGCCCGGCTGGGCATCCTCGGGGGTTCCTACGGGGGCTTCATGACCTCCTGGGCGGTCGGGCACACCGACCGGTTCAAGGCAGCGTGCTCGGAGCGAGCCTGCAACAACCTGACCACGATGGAGCACAGCGCCGACATCGCGGGGTTCATGCGCAGCTACGTCGGGCGTGATCATCTGTCGGCCCCAGAGGCCTACGCCCGGCACTCGCCGGTCACGTACGTCAAGGACATCACGACTCCGCTGCTGATCCTTCACTCTGAAGACGATCTGCGCTGCCCGATCGCCCAGGCCGAGGAGCTGTTCGTCGCCCTGCGGCTGCTCGGCCGCGAGCCGGTGATGGTCAGGTTCCCGGCCGAGAATCACGAGCTCAGCCGCGGCGGGTCACCTAGGCACCGGATCATGCGCGCCAACCTGATCCTGGACTGGTTCCGCGAGCACCTGTGACCGCCCGCGGCGGGCACGTGCCGGACGATGCGCGGACGGCGACCTGCGAAGTGTTATGTCGTGAGGATTGCAGTTTGCGGACTCCGCACGCGATCCTTTCACCATGATCCAGCCGCGGGGGAATCTTTCGGCGCGCCGCGTGACGGCACACTGGGTCGTCCTCGCGGCCGCAACGCTGACCACGCTGGTCGCGGCGGCGGTCGGCGCGGGCCTGGCCGTCTTCACCGGCCAGGCGCTCCCGCTCGCGGTACGCCATGACCTGTCGGTCGCACCCGGCACAGCGCTGGCGATCGCCGGGCCCATAGATAACGGCCAGCCAGCGGCAACGACGAGTTCGCTGCACACGGCGGTTTTGCAATCGCTCGGTAAGGTGCCGTTCGGATTCTGGTCGGCGACATGGTCCGACCCGCTGGATCTGGTGCCCGGATCGCTGCCCGCGCGGCCGGCCAGCGCTGGCAAGGGGAACGTGCCGCTGCTCGAGGCTGCCGCGCTGGACGGTGTCACGCGTCAGGCGGTCCTCGTGTCCGGCCACTGGCCTGCTGCGCCTGCCGCTAGCCAGGCATCCCGCTCGCAAGGGACCGGCGCCCCGGCACGGACCGCCGAGATTCCTGCGGCCCTGCCGGCGTCCGCGGCTGCGCTGCTGCACCTGTCCACGGGCGACGTCCTTACGCTCAAGGACGGGATCAGCGACGCCAGGATCAGCTTCCGGATCACTGGCCTGTTCGCGCCGCGCAGGGTGTCCGCCGCCGCCGCCTCATACTGGGCGCTGGACACGATCCCCACCAGCGGGTCCGGCACCCAGAGCGGTTACACAACGTACGGCCCGTTGCTGGTCAGCCCCGCTGCATTCGGATCGGTCGCGAACAGCGTCGGCACCTCGGCCGATAGCAGCACCGGCTCGGATTCCGCCGCGACGCTCACGGTAAGGACCGGGAGCTGGCTGGCGCAGCCGGACATGGCGAAGTTCGCCGCGACGGACATGTCGGCGATCTCGGCTGACGTGTCAGCGCTCCAGCAGGCGCTCGCGAGCTCGTCCGGCGTGCCCAGCGGCTTGCAGATGTCCACGAGCCTGCCCTCGGTACTGAGCGGCATCGCGAGCAACCTGTCCGTCGCCAGATCGCTGCTGGTGATCATGGCCCTGCAGTTGCTCGTGCTCGCCCTGGCGGCGCTGCTCGCCGTCGCGCGGCTCCTGGCCAGCCAGCGCGAGGTCGAGACGGCCCTGTTCCACGCCCGCGGCGCGACGCGCTGGCAGCTCGCCCGGCTGGCCGCAGCCGAAATGGTCCCGCTCGGCGCCGCCGCCGCTGCTGCGGGCGCACTGATCGGCATCTGGCTGGCTGGAAGGCTGACTACCGCGGGAGCACTGAAGTTGTCTGGCGTGAAGCTGCCTGGCCCGACGTTTCTGCTCGGGGGCGGCGCGACCGGCAGCCCGGTGGGCACCTGGCTCGACGCGATCGCCGCAGCGGTCGTGGTCGCGCTGTTCGCAGTCGCCGCGATCCTCGGGCCGGTGCTGAGCACCGGGCCCGCGCTGGTGGAAGCGCGGGTCCGGCGGGGCAGGCAGGCCGCGATCGTGGGCGCCATCCGGGCCGGCGCCGACGTCGCGGTCATCGTGCTCGCAGTCCTGGCAGGCTGGCAGTTGCGCCGCTACTCCGCGGGCACCGGCTCGGACGCCACGATCGACCCAGTGCTCGCGCTCGCCCCCG
>JASIGS010000036.1 GCA_030052355.1 Streptosporangiaceae bacterium
GGCGCCGGCAGCTCGCGCTCGGCCCAGGCGGGATGCGAGGGCGGCAGCAGCAGCCCGAGGAACGCCTTGCTGGCCCAGTACGGCGATCCCGGGCCCGAGTAGGTCTGCGTGACCGGCAGGAACGGCTCGTACCAGCCGAGACTCAGCAGCCCGCTGCGGTCGGGGACGCCGCGCTCGGTGAAGTGCCTGACCGCGCCCGACGCCAGCCGGCGTGTCTGGCCGGGCAGCAGCGGCGTCGCCCCGAAGAGCTCGCCGAGCCACAGCGGAGCTGTGCACGCGTACCGGTAAGCGAGCGACCTGCCCTGATGCACCGGCGCGCCGTCGGCACCGAAGAAGTATTGATACTGGCCTAGGAACGCCCCCAACCGCTCCCTGAAGACCTGGGCGCGATCGCCGCCTTCGGCGCCAGCGATCCTGGCCCACAGCAGCGGATACAGGTGCATGGCCCAGCCGACGTAGTAATCGAAGTTCTGCCCGGCACCGTCGGTGTACCAGCCGTCGCCTGCGTACCAGGCCTCAATCGCGTCCAGTCCGCGCTCGATCTCGGCGCTGTCGTGCGGCCCGTCGACCGCAGCGAGGAACTGCTCAGTGACCACCTGAAACAGGATCCAGTTGTTCGGCCAGGTCTTCTTGCCGACAAAGCCGCCCAGCCAGCTCGCCGCGTCGTCCTGCGTCCTACGGTCCAGCTTGTCCCACAACCACGGGCGCGTCTCGTGCAGGGCGATCGCTATCGCGGCGGCCTCGACCATCTGCTGGGAACAGTCAGTGATCTGGGGCCAGGCGGACGCGCTGCCGCGCCTGCAGCCGGCCGCGAGACCTTCGGCGTAACGCCCCACCAGGTGCCCGACCTCGGCTCCGCCCGACGCTCCCGCGATACGGAACGCCGCCAGCAGGAACGTCCTGGCAAACCCCTCGACGCCGTCGGATACGAGGCCCGAGCGGCTGGGCCGGCCTGGCAGCCGGAGCTGCGCGAAGTCTGGCGTCGCATAGCGCGCCGCGGCCTCGAGCAGGTGGTCGGCCAGCTGCTCCCAGTGCGCGCGCGTCCAGCCGGTCAGCGGCGACAGGACCCGGTCAGGCGCTGGCAGCCCGAGGTACGGCGGATAGGACGGTGCGGCCGCCTCCGGGTCGTTCATGTCAGGCGATCCTGCCGAGGTCCCCGGCGAGCACCGGGTGCGCGAGCGGCAGGCCGGCTGCGAGCCGCTCGATTTCCGATATGGCCTGCTCGAGCAGACGGGGGACCTCGTTGCCGACCGACCCGGCGATGTGGGGAGTGAGCAGGACGTTCGGCAGGTCATACAGCGGGGAGTCCGGTGGCAGTGGCTCAGGGTCGGTGACGTCGAGTAGGGCGTCGATGCGGCCGCTGACGAGTTCGGCGGTCAGCGCGGCGGTGTCCACGAGCGCGCCCCTGGCCGTGTTGATCAGGACAGCACCATCCCGCATCGCGGCGAGCCGATCGCGGCCGATCATCCTGGCCGTCTCCGGCAGATCCGGTGCGTGCAGCGTGACGATGTCGCTGCTGCGGACGAGCTCGTCGAGTCCGACCTTCGCCGCACCGACCGCGGCAGCCTCGGCCTCCGCCAGGTAGGGATCGCTGACCAGGACGGACACGTCGAGGTTCGTCAGCAGCTGCAGGACCCGACGGCCCACCCGGGACGCACCGACGACACCGACCACGATGCCGTTCGCGCCGCAGCGGGCCGGCTCGGCCAGGCCCCGGGCGGCCGTGTCCCGCCGCGCCCGGTACTCGGCCGCGAACCGGCTGACACGCTTCGCGGCAAAGACGATGGCAGCGAAGGTGAACTCGGCGACCGGCACGGCGTTCGCCTCCGCCGCCGCGGCCACCTGGATGCCGCGCGCGTACACCTCCGGGGCTATGTGCTGCTTCACCGTGCCGGCCGCGTGGATGATCGCGCGCAGTTCCGGCATCAGGTCCAGCGCGGCCGCGTCAACCCGGGGTGCGCCCCATCCGGTCAGCAGGATCTCGGTGTTGCGGAGAGCTGGCCGCGCGGCCGGCTGGCCGAAGTCCTCGATCACGGTGCCAAGGTCCACCGTCGCCGTGGCGCGCAGCCTGCCGGCCAGCGCCGGGGTCATCAGCTCGGCACGCGTTTTCCGGCTCATCGCCAGGACCACACGGGGCTTTGCGGCGCCAGCTGTCATGGCCTCATCAGGAAATCGCCGACGGCGGGAACGGCGCGCCGTGGCCCGGCATGATCATGTCGGGCTTCAGCGCCAGCAGCCTGGCCCGGGAGCGCTCGAGCAGTTCCTGGTCCTCGGCGAGCGGGTCGACGGCGGGCCCGTCGGATGACCACCACAGGTGCGTGCACGCGGCCAGCCCGTGGCCGGTCGTGACCAGCGTGGTGATGTCCTGTGCGGTATGGCCGGGCGTGCTCATCAGCTGTACCGACGGCGAGAGCTGGAACCCGTCGGCGGGCCGCTCGGTCCAGGTGTCGTCCTGATAAATCGCCCAGAAGTCGTGGAAGCGAGCGCGGGCGAACAGCGCGGCGTTCAGCGTGTGATCGGGGTGGTGATGGCTGAACACCACATCGGTGACGTCATCCTGGCTGACGCCCAGCTCTTCAAGCGGATCGAGAATCTGGGCGCGGCTCGCGACCATGCCTGGATCCACGATGATGATGGCGTCGCCGTCGCGGACCAGCACGACGGTACTGGCCACACGCTCGGCGGCGTATCCGGTACACAGGACATTCAGGCGGGCGGGCATGCGTCCATCCTGGCACGCCGCCGGGTAACGGCGGCGGTCATGTGTCGCGCGCCGGCCAGGCAGCGGCCTGCCTGAGCAGGTCGCGAAGCTCGTCGCCGTGCGCCGCGAGCCACTGGTCCGACACCGCCAGATCGCGCAGGCGGACGCAGACTTCATCGAGACTCGCCTGCCCACGGCGCCACCGGCCGGCCCGCCAGACCACGCTGCCCGTCGCCCTGGCGAGGAGCAGGCCGGGCACCGCCGCCACCTCGGCGCCGGTGAGTTCCTGCGCGTCGAGGTAGCCGCGGGCCAGCGCAGCCGTCCGGCGCTGCCAGCCCGGCGCCTCCAGCGCGCCGGACTGGTGCAGCCCGACGACAAGGTCCTGCACCCGGAGGTCGGCGCCGGCGATCTCGAAGTCCAGCACGGCCGTCACCGCGCCGGTGCGCTCGTCGGCCAGCACGTTCGAGGCGGCAATGTCGCCGTGCACGACCTGGACGGGCAGTCCCGCGCCGGCCCCGGTCAGCCACGCGCCCTGTTCGAAGCCCAGCAAGAGCCCCGTCAGCCCGGGGCCGATGCCGGCGGCGGCCAGTTCCCGGCGCAGCTCGGCGACGTCTGGCACATCCGGGTGCACGTGCGGGCTGGCGAGCCAGTCGTGCGGGGCGTCCTGCGCCGGTACCCGGGCGAGCGCCACGCTGAGCTGGCCGATGGCCCGGCCGAACCGCTCGAGCTCCTGCTCATCCGACAGGTCGGGGCGCACGCCCGGCAGCCACTTCGTCACCGTGGCCGGGCCGGCCGCGGTCTCCACGAGGAAGTCACCGGTGATCGTCGGCACCGGCTCGGGAACGGCGAACGGCAACCCGGCCTGTCCCAGCCGCGCGAGCAGCCGGTGCTCGGCGCGGACCTGGGCCGCCGTGAGGTTCTGGCTGATCCGCAGTATCCAGCGCGCCGGGCCCGCGCTGACGACATAGGTCCGGTTGTTGGTGCCGTGGGTGGCCGGGAGCCGCGCGTCGGGCTGGATGCCCCAGCGCGCCAGCAGGCCGGCGGGCAGCCTCGGCCCCGGGGGCGGGCCCCGCAAATGCAGCCTCACCGCCTGGGTGGCGCAGGTTCAGAGGCCGGTCAGGAACTCGATCAGTCCAGGAAAGTAGTGCTGAGGATCGTCGAACTGGGCCAGGTGGCTGCCGTCGGGGCAGTGCAGGTACCGACCACGCGGTAGCTGCCCCGCCATCCAGCGCATGTG
>JASIGS010000340.1 GCA_030052355.1 Streptosporangiaceae bacterium
GCCCTCGCGGCTGGAGTCGCAACTGTGACCGTACGGGTATTCCGCCCCGTTAGTCTCTCTCACCTGCGACTGCCCCGCGGACGCACCGCCGGCACCGGGCGGCCCTGTTCGAGATACACAGTTCCGGCAGCGCCGGCCGCGGCCTTGACCCGGCGGCGGATCGGCCCGCGCAGCAGCTTCAGGGCGTCGGGCAGCGCGGCAAGCTTGTGCGCGGAGATCTCTTCGGGCTGGACGGTGATGGCGCGCAAGACGTCATCGGCGAACGAGCCGCAGTCGAACAGGAAACGAATGCCGCCCGCCCGGCCCTCCCGCGGCTGCCGGAAGTCCATGCCGGCAAGGCGGCCCTTGCTGATGTCAATCCCGCACTCCTCGCGGACCTCGCGCTGGCATGCCTGCCACGGCGTCTCGCCGTCGGCCTCCATCACCCCGCCCGGGATCGTCCAGCCGGATTTATAGGTCGGCTTCAGGATGAGCAGGCGGCCGCCGCGGTCGAAGATCAGCGCGCCAACCGAGACCGGTATGGCTGGCACCGCGTACTCGGACGTGCCGGTCAGCGGTTCGGCGATCTCGGTCACGCAGTTCAGATTACGGGTGCCGTGGATTTTGCCCGCTATGCGGGCCAGAGTTGGTAGCAAACGTCCGCATCCTGCCAGGAGGCAAGCGATGACCGCTGACCGCCATGCCGAGCACGTGGGCAGCCTGCTGCGACCGCCGTGGCTGCTCTCGGCGCGCGCCGCGCACCGGCGAGGAGAACTGAGCGCCGAGGGCCTAAGGGAAACCGAGGACCGGGCTGTGCTCGAGGCGATCGAAATCCAGCGTGAGGCTGGCCTGAAGGTTTTCACCGACGGCGAGATGCGCCGGACGAACTGGATGGTCGGCTTGCTGGAGTCGATAGGCGGCGTGGTCCCCGTCGAGCATGCTGCGGTGGAGTGGCACCGGCCGGACGGGAGCCCGCCGGCCGAGGAGACCTACTTCGACGTCGTAGCCGCGAGCGAAAAGGTGACGCAGGGGGCGAAGCACACCAGCACCGAGGCCGCGTTCCTCGCGCAACACGCGCCGGGCGTGTTCTAGATCCCGATGATCAGCGCGACGATGGGCGGGATCATGTGGGACCCGGTGGTCAGTGCCGACGCCTACGCGACTCCCGGCGACCTCGTGCGCGACCTCGTCGCACTGCAGATCAACGAGATCGCCAGGCTCATCAACCATGGCGTCAGCTGGATCCAGCTCGACTCGCTGGCCTACAACCAGGTGTTCGACGCCGAGTTCCGGGCCGAGACCATCGGGTCAGTGCCGCCGGAGGTGATCCTCGCGGCGACGGTGGAAGCGGACGCCAAGATCGTGCATGCGGCCAAGCAGAAGAACCCGGCGGTCACCATCGGGATGCACATCTGCCGCGGCAATAACCGCAGCGCGTGGATGGCGTCGGGCAGCTACGAGCCGATCGCCGAGCGGCTGTTCGGCGACGTCGGGGTCGATCGTTTCCTGCTGGAGTACGACACCGAGCGGGCTGGCGGGTTCGAGCCGCTGCGGTTCATCCGGCCTGGCACCACCGTCGTGCTCGGCCTCATCTCGACGAAGGTCCCTGAGCTTGAGTCCCAGGACGACCTGCGCCGCAGGATCGACGACGCCGCGAGGTACGTGCCGCTCGAGCACCTCGCGCTCAGCCCGCAGTGCGGCTTCGCGTCCACCTCGCAGGGCAACCTGCTGACCATCGACGAAGAGCGCCGCAAGCTCGAGCTGACCGCCGACACCGCGGCCAAGGTCTGGGGCTGACCACCGGGATACGAGAGCTGAAACGGCGTCGTGGACCACGACGCCCTATGGATGGCCGGCGGCACCCGGGTGCGGACGTCATTCTGCGGTACATTGCCCGGATGGCGACGTTTATTATGCGGCTGCCGCACGGCGGAGGCGGGATCAGGCTCGCGGTCAAGGACCTCATCGACGTCGCCGGCGTGCCGACCACGGCCGGGAGCCGCGCGGTGGCCGAGACCGCTCGGCCGGCGGTCGCGGACGCCGCCTGCATGGCCGGGGCGCGGGGCGCAGGGGCCGCGATCGTCGGCAAGACCAACCTGCACGAGCTGGCCTACGGCGGAGCCGGGATCAACGAGTGGTTCGGGACGCCGGTCAACCCGCTTGACCCTGATCTGCTACCGGGCGGTTCGTCGAGCGGCTCGGCGGTCGCGATTGCCGTCGGCGACGCGGACGTCGCGTACGGCTCGGATACCGGCGGCTCGATCCGGGTTCCTTCGGCTTTCTGCGGCGTGACCGGGCTGAAGACCACGCACGGCCGGATCCCGCTGGATGGTGTCTGGCCGCTGGCGCCGAGCCTGGACACAGTCGGCCCGATGGCGCGGGACGTGGCCGGTGTCCTGACCGGGATGGCCCTGCTCGAGCCGGGATTCACGGCCGACGTCCCGCCCGCTGGCCGGGTCGGCCGGATCCGGCCCGCCGGCTTTCAGGTCACCGCGTCGATTGACCAGGCGGTCGATGCGGCGCTCGCGAGCAGCGGGCTCGAGGTCACCGAGGTGGACCTGCCTGGCTGGCTGGAGGCGCGGGAAGCGTGCGGTGTCATCATCGACGCCGAGGCAGTGTGGTCGAACCGCGCCCTGCTCGCCGACCCGGCGAAGCGCGACCTGATCGGCGACAACGTCCGTGCCCGGCTGGCCGGCGCGGAGTCCGTCACGGGCGCCGACCTGGCGCGGGCGCGAGCCCTCCAGGTCCGCTGGCGCGAGGCGATGGCAGCCGCGCTGCGCACCGTGGACTTGCTGGTGCTGCCGACGGTGCCGTTCTACCCGCCGCCGGTAGCTGCGGCTGCAGGCCTGCACTTCACCGCGTACACCAACCCGGTCAACCTGTCCGGGTTCCCGGCGCTGGCGCTTCCGGTGCCGAGCGAGCACCGGCTGCCTGCCAGCCTGCAGCTGATCGCGCCGTCAGGCGGCGAGGCGCTGCTGCTGGCGACGGGAGCCATCATCGAGGCCGCGGCGGGCTATCAGCGAGCCCGTTAGGGCTGTCACTGTGCCCGACGTTGCCGGATGCGCTCGTGGTGTAGCGCGTGAAACGATCGTCGCTGCTGACGGACTTGACGGAGGAGCACGATGCTGATCTCGACGATGAATGACATCCCCGGATACCAGGTGACCGAGGTGCTCGGTGAAGTGTTCGGCCTGACGGTGCGGAGCCGTAACGTCGGCTCGCAGTTCGGAGCGGCGTTCAAGGCGCTGGCGGGCGGCGAGCTGAAGGGAATGACGAAGAACCTGGCGCTCAGCCGCGAGGAAGCCATGCAGCGCCTGACCCAGGAGGTCGAGGCGCGCGGCGGGAACGCCGTTCTGGCGATGCGGTTTGACGCCTCCGACATGGGCGGCAACTGGACCGAGATCTGCGCCTACGGCACCGCCGTCAAGGTCAGCAAGCTGTGACCAGCGGGCAAGAGACCCGCTAGGGAAGCTTCCAGTCGACGGGCTGCCCACCCTGCTGGATCAGCGACTGATCGGCGCGGCTGAACGGCCGGGAGCCGAAGAAGCCGCGGTCGGCCGACATCGGAGACGGGTGAGCCGACTGGATGGTCGGAGTGCCGCCCAGCAGCGGAGCCAGGTTGCGCGCGTCGTTCCCCCACAAGATCGCCACGAGCGGCCCGCCCCGCGCCGCGAGGGCGCGGATGGCCTGCTCCGTGACCTGTTCCCAGCCCTTGCCGCGGTGCGACCCCGGCTGGCCTGGCTGCACGGTGAGCACCCTGTTGAGCAGCATGACGCCGCGCTCGCTCCACGGCGACAGGTCGCC
>JASIGS010000341.1 GCA_030052355.1 Streptosporangiaceae bacterium
CGGTCGACGAACGGCCGGTCCCCGTCCGGGCTCGCACCGTCGCCACGCAGGTAGATGTGGCTCCCGTCCTGCAAGACCGTGCGGGTGCCGTCCGGATGCACGGCCACCAGCGGCGTCCCCGGATCCAGGTACGCCTCGTCGACCGAGCGGTCGAACACCACCCTGCTTTTGTCCGGCGAGTCGAGATCGACAAGCCGGGTGGTAAGCCAGCGGCGGTCGCGGTCGTGCTCGGTGATCAGCAACTCTCCCGGCGCGGCCATGTCGAACCAGCCCACGCAGCGTTCCTGCACGAGCACCGCTGGCTGCGGTTCCGCGTCGAACGGTGCCTGCAGCCGGTACACCTGGTCCCGGTGGTCGGCCTTGACCATCGGGTCACCGCCGTCCAGCGCCTGGGTCCAGACCAGGCTGGCCGGCAGCGCCTCCTCCCATGAGACCATCCGGGGACCCGTCGGTACCCCCTGCCGCGGCACCTCGTCGCTCACCGGCAGGTCGGCGATCACCCGCTCGAGCCTGCCGTCTGCCGCCCACACCTCAACCCGCCTGGCGAAGTACGGGTAGGGAACGCGGTAAGAGAACGGCCGCTGCAACCGGTAGGTGAGCAGGTGCATGCCGTCCGGTGAGTCGCTGAGCTGGTAGTACAGCCCAGCCGGCCCCAGCTGCGCCGCGGTACCCGTGTCTGGGTCGACCCGAACCGGCACCGTGGTCGCCAGCGCCTCGAACGCGTCCTCGTCGGCCTGCGTGCGGAGCAGGTCGGTGAAGGTGGCCATCTGGGAACGCTTGCCGGCGGTCTCCTCGACTCGGGGCTCGATCGGCTCGGCCGGCAGGCTGACCGGACCGGGCGGGGCACCGAGCGCGAGGATCGTCGCACCGTCCCGAGACCATCGCAGCGTGGAGCCGGCCGACCTCGGGTCGCCGCCGAGCACATCCCGCACCCGCAGCCCGGGTACCGGCGCGGCGGTGGCTTGCTGCGCGTCGGCGACCCAGACGGAGATACCGTCCGCCTCGTCCACGGTGAAGGCGAACCTCCGCCCGTCCGGCGCCCAGACCGGCACGCTCACGGACGCTCCGGCCGGGAGCTCGATGCTCCGGGGCTCGCCGTCAGGCAGCCTGATCACGGACAAGCCGGTAAGCCGCAAGGTCCGCTGCCGGCCGACGATGGCCGGGTCTACCCGGATGCCCGCCAGCGCCCGGTAGGGCCGGGCCAGCAGGGCGACCGGCGGGTGGGCCTCGTAGTGCACGAGTGCGACGAACCTGCGGCCCGGCCCGAGCAACGCGGCGGGCGTCGGCGGAGCATCGATGATCGAGACGATGTCGTCGGGCGGGGTCAGGTATGCCACTACGGTCCCTCTCGTCGCAGCCGGTGCAAGGTGGCGCTGCCCAGGCGGCAGCGCCCCCTCGCACCCTAGTACCAGCCGGTACTCAGTTCGTGCTCCCAGGCAGCCTCCGGAGAGCCGTAGCGTTCCTTGATGTAGCGCAGTCCCCAGCGGATCTGAGTGCGGGCGTCCGACCACCAGTCGGGGCCCGCACTAGCCATCTGCGCGGCGGGGTCCGCCTGCGGAATGCCGTACGCCCCCGAGTAGGGATTGCTGGCATACACATTCCAGCCGCTCTCCGCGGACCAGAGCAGGTTCAGGTACCGGAACTGGCGCTTCGACCAGCCGAACTTGGCGAGCATCTGGGTGGCGATCTGCTTGGGCGTCGGTAGCGGCCGCCGGGACTGCACGCGCTCGGTGTGGTCCGCGACCGTGATAGGTATCGCGTCGAGTGCCAAAAGCCCGGCGCCCCCGGCCGCGGCAGGCACCCGCACGCTCGCCGCCCGCCCAGCTGCCGCTGTCGCTAGTGCTGGTGTTGCTTCGACCTTTCTGGTCGAGCCGGTGCTGGCCGCACCCGCCGAAATGGCTACGCCGGCCAGGGCTGCTACGAGAGCAACGGCCGGACCGGCGATGGTCAGATAGAACCTTGTAGAACGAACTAGCCGTGATGTCCGAAAAATGGACAAAGTAGGCCTTTTTTTGGGCACGCTCGCGCGTGCTCGCCTCCACCCTCGCCGACGTGCCTGCCCAAGTGGTCAGGGCAACACGGCAAGTGCGCGGACTTGGCCGCAGGGTCAGGGCGACCTGGCTGCACCGGGCAGCCATCTCACGCACAGGGCGCTGACAAGGTGTTACTGTGCCCCAATTCCCGACTCATGTATCCCGAAATCGCGACCAAAACGCTATTAGGCAATTAACCTTTATCGGAAAGTTATCGATACTTTTCCAATCCTTTATCAGCTAACGCGTATCTGTCATTTCGTTCTCGGAACCGTGCCATCGACCGCTAATCATCCAGCCGGGCGTCGAGGCTGGCCAGCAGCCGACGTGGTGCCACCGTCCGGTAGGCGTCCTCGACGATCTCCGCGATCTCATCCCAGTCGACCGGAACGTCGAGGCGGATGCCGAGCCATCCCCGGCCGCCAACGTAGGGCGGCACGAAGTAGCGCCCCGGCTGCGAGCCGACCAGCTCGTCCTGCCTGCCAGCGGGGGCGGCACAGTAGAACGCCAGCCTGTCGTCGTGATGGTGATCCCTGAAACAGGCAAACTGCTTGCCGGGACCGACGAACCAGGCGGGCTCGCCGTGGCTGCTCCGTTCCGCCGCCTCCGGCATGCTCAGGCATATCCGCCGCAGCAGGTCAAGCACGTCGTCGTCCATGAGACCATCATCGAGTGACTCGACCGCCGCTGAACAGGGCGCTCGCCGGCCTGGGCACCACGATCTTCGCCGAGATGTCCGCGCTCGCCGTGGAGACCGGATCGATCAACCTGGGGCAGGGATTCCCGGACACGGACGGCCCGGCTGAGCTGGCGCGGGCAGCAGCCGACGCCGTGCTGGCCGGCCGCGGCAACCAGTACCCGCCTGGGCCCGGCGTTCCCGAGCTGCGGCAGGCGATCTCGGCGCACCAGAAGCGGTTTTACGGCCTGGACGTGGATCCGGACACCGAGGTGCTGGTCACCGCGGGCGCGACCGAGGCGATCGCGGCCGCCATGCTGGCCCTGCTGGAGCCTGGAGACGAGGTCGTCGCGTTCGAGCCCTACTACGACTCCTACGCCGCGTGCATCGCCATGGCCGGAGCCAAGCGGGTCCCCGTCACCCTGCGCGCCCCCGCGTTCCGGCCTGACCTCGACGCGCTCCGCGACGCTGTGACCAGCCGTACCAGGCTGATCCTGCTGAACTCGCCGCACAACCCGACGGGCATGGTCGCGGCACCGCACGAGCTGGCCGCCATCGCCGAGCTCGCCGTGGAGCGCGACCTGCTGGTGGTGACCGACGAGGTCTACGAGCACATCGTCTTCGACGGCCAGCACGTTCCGATAGCCACGCTGCCGGGCATGCGGGAGCGCACCGTGTCGATCAGCTCGGCCGCCAAGACGTTCTCCTTCACCGGCTGGAAGGTGGGGTGGGCGACCGGGACGCAAGAGCTGGTGACGGCCGTCAGGACGGCAAAGCAGTTCCTCACCTTCGTCGCCAGCGGCCCGTTCCAGTACGCCGTCGCGGGCGGGCTGGCCATGCCCGACTCGTTCTACTCGGGGCTGGCGGATGACCTGCGCGGCAAGCGTGACCTGCTGGTGACCGGGCTGGCCGAGGCCGGCTTCGAGGTGTTCAACCCGCACGCCACCTACTTCGTCACCACCAGCGTCGCCGCCCTGGGCGAGCCCGATGGCATGGCGTTCTGCCGCGCCCTGCCGCACCAATGTGGCGTCGTGGCCGTGCCCAACGTCGTCTTCTACGACGACACGGAGGCTGGCCGGAGCCAGGTCAGGTTCGCCTTCTGCAAGCGCAAGGAGGTGCTGGCCGAGGCGGCGGCCAGGCTGGCCAGGCTGCGCACCTGACGGCGCGCGTGAGCTCCCCGTGCGAGCACCTAAAATGGTCGGGCATTCACGCCATGACCGCACTCGTCCCATAACCACTTGGAGGGTCCACGGTGAGCACCGCGGCGCAGAACGGCAGCCAGGCAGCATCAGGTCCGCACGCCGAGATCTACCGGGCCGCCAGGCAGGACAAGCCCTGGGGTCACGAGGTGATCTTCGCCGCCGTCGATGGCCAGTACGTGGGCAAGGTCCTCCACGTGACCGCGGGGCACTCCCTCAGCCTGCAGTACCACGTGCGGAAGGACGAGACCAGCACCGTCCTGTCCGGGGCAGCCCTGGTCGAGTACGGGCCCGCCGCTGACTCGCTCACCAGCCAGCACTTCGGCCCTGGGGACACGATCCACCTGCCCGCGGGCGTCGTGCACCGGATCACCGCGATCACCGACCTGGTCTTCGTCGAGGCCTCGACGGCCCAGCCTGGCTGGCGCGAGGACGTGGTCAGGCTCGAGGACAAGTACGGCCGCACGGGCACGACCGCTCCCTAGGGGGCGTCGGGCGGACACCCCCTAGCGACGGCCACAAGGCAGTTGCTTCGTTAGTAGCTGTAGGAGTACGGCAGCCCGGCGACCTCGCTGGCCGTCAAGTTGGTCAGCGGGTAGATGATCTCGGCGAAGTCGTCCACGTACAGCGTGCCTGAGTCTTCGCCGCTGCCTGACTGCGGCGGCGTGACGTCGACCTCGACCGTGGCCGACTCGCCCGGCCCCAGGATGACAGGGCTGAACGACGTGCTCAGCTCCATCCCCGTCCCGACCTGCCACAGGTCACCGGTCTCCGGCACCACGGTGGTGTCGAACTCCTCGGACTCCGCGGTGGCGATGAACGTGGAGTTCTCGTGGACGGTGTCCGCCGCGGCGGAGAAGCCGCTCCGCTCCGCAGGCTCGGGCTCCGCTCCCCACAGGCCCGCCGTCACCGGCCCGAGCGTCCCGCCCTCGCTGACGGTAACCGACGGCGTCGTCGAGCCGTTGACGGCGCCCGGCAGGTAGGACGCCACGTCCGGGTCGCCGAGCACCGGGCTGGCGTCGAAGGTGAAGGGGAACGGCTTCTTCGACTTCGCGGTGCTCGATGTGGCGCTCGC
Organism: Streptosporangiaceae bacterium; assembly: GCA_030052355.1. The sequence continues at coordinate 4,984 of JASIGS010000341.1, forward strand.
GGACACGGTCAGGCTGCTCGACTCCGTCGGCACCAGCCACTCGGGCGGCACGGTGGTGTCGAGCATCGGCACCCGCACGGTCATCGAGGGGCTCGGCGTGGCCGAGGTCACCGAGTACAAGCGGTAGGACTCCTGGACTCCGTCCAGCCTCGGGTCGAGGAAGAAGTCCTCGGTGGCCGGGCTGTCGTTGGTGATCGTCACCGGGAACTGCACGGTGCCGCCGGTGGCTGGGATCGTGCCGGACGGACCGCCGCTCACCGTCACACCCGGTTTCAGGGTGATGGCTCCGGTGTACGGGTCGGAGATCTCGTTCCCGCCGGTGGGGTCTACGAACTCGACAACCAGCGTCCACGTACCGGGGATCGGGTTGAGCGCGTACGACGCAGAGGTCAGCTCGGTGGAGTACCCGACCGCGCTGTCGGACGCGTAGTAGTTCGAGCCGTAGCCGTCGGTCTGCCCGTTGGGATCGATGAGGAAGGTGTCGAAGAGGTCCGACGGGTCGTTGGCCAGCTTCACCGACGCGGTGATGCCGGTCACGCCGTTGACGGCGGGTATGTCCGCCGGCACCTCGAACTGGTAGTAGTCAAACTGGCCGGAGCCACGGCCGTTCCCACCCGTCAGGGTGCCCTTGAAGGTCCCGGCCGCGGACGTGGTCACGTCGACGTAGCTGCGCAGCAGCACCGGGATGGTGCTGGCACCGTGGCCCGCGTTCAGCACGACCGAGCCTGTCTCGTCGCCGGCTGTGGCGGGCGTGCGGACATCCAACGTGATCGTGGCCGACTTGCCCCTGCCCAGCGTCACCGACCCGCGGCTGAGTTTGCCGAACGACACGAACCGCTGCGTGCTGACCCGGTACCTCACGGTACCGGTGGGGCCGTTCAGCGGCTTCCCGGCCACCGGCGCGAACACTATGCCGGTCCACCGGCCAGGCACCGGGTTGATCACGTCAAGGTTGGCGTCGTCGCTTTCGCCTTGGGGGAACGAGTAGGCGGCGAACCGGCCCTTGGGGTCGATCAGGACCATCGACATCACGTAGGTGGCGGCCGTGCCCGGGTAGGACATCGACGCGTTCAGCCGGTTCTGGCCGCGTGCGACGGTGAAGTG
>JASIGS010000342.1 GCA_030052355.1 Streptosporangiaceae bacterium
CTGCTGGCCTGGGCGAAGGCGGCAGCCGCGCGGCTGTCCGAGCTCGACAGCGACGAGGACAGGATCGGCGAGCTCGGCCGGCAGGAGGCCGAGCTGGCCGCGACGGTCGCCGACCTGGCCGGCCAGCTGACGGCCGCCAGGACGCAGGCAGCCAAGCGGTTCGCCGACGAGGTCACGGACGAGCTGACCGCGCTGGCCATGCCGCACGCGCGGGTCAGCGTGGCCGTCACGCCGGCCCCGTCCTTCGGGCCGCACGGCGCCGACGAGGTCGAGATACGGCTAGCCGCGCACCCGGGAGCGCCCGCGCTGCCATTGCACAAGGGCGCGTCCGGCGGTGAGCTGTCCCGCGTCATGCTGGCCATCGAGGTCGTGTTCGCCGGCGCGGACCCGGTGCCCACGTTCGTGTTCGACGAGGTGGACGCCGGCGTGGGCGGCAAGGCGGCGGTCGAGGTCGGCCGCAGGCTCGCCAGGCTCGCGCGGCTCGCCCAGGTCATCGTGGTAACCCACCTGCCGCAGGTCGCGGCCTTCGCGGACACGCACCTGGTCGTAGAGAAGGCGAGCGACGGGACCGTCGTCCGGAGCGGGATCACCCGGCTCGACGACGCGGGCCGGGTGCGCGAGCTGTCCCGGATGCTGGCGGGCCTGGAAGACTCGGAGTTCGGCCAGGCACACGCCAGCGAGCTGCTGACCGCGGCCTCGGCAGAGCGCGCCGGCCGGTAGCAGCCGTGGTTCCGGCCGGGCTGCCACCGGCGGACAAGTTCCTGACGTGCTGCATTGCCTGCCATAGCACAAAGCCTGGTCTGGCACAATGGCAAGGCACATGAAGGCGCCAAACCGGAATTTCATCGCTGCGCGCCGAGCCAGGTCAAGGGAACCGGCCGGTGTGACGGGCACGGCACGGCTCGACCGCCGGACCAAGGACCTGGTCAAGCGGCTGAAACCCGGCGACGTCGCGATCATCGACCACGCCGACCTGGACCGGGTGGCTGCGGATTCGCTGATCAGGTGCCAGGTCTGCGCCGTGGTGAACGCGGCGCAGAGCATCAGCGGCAGGTATCCGAACCCGGGCCCCCAGCTGCTCGTCGAGGCGGGCGTGCCGCTGGTCGACGACGTCGGTCAGGACGTATTCGAGCAGGTACGCGAGGGTCAGCAGGTCAGGGTCGACGGCGACACGCTGTACCTGGCGGACACCGTGGTCGCCAAGGGAACCAAGCAGGGTGCCGATACGGTCGCGCGCGACATGGCCGCCGCCAAGGAGGGCATCGCAGACGAGCTCAGGGCGTTCGTCGTCAACACGTTCGAGCACATCAACCGCGACTCGGACCTGCTGGTCGAGGGCATCAAGATCCCTGAACTCCGCACGAAGCTGGCGGGCAGGCACGCGCTCGTAGTCGCCAGGGGCGTTCACTATCACGAGGACCTGCAGACGCTGCGGGCCTACATCCGGGAGTTCAAGCCCGTCAAGATCGGCGTGGACGGCGGCGCGGACGCGCTGATCGAGGCGGGGTACTGGCCGGACATGATCGTCGGGGACATGGACTCGGTGTCCGACCAGGCGCTGCTGCATAGCGGCGCCGAGGTCGTCGTGCACGCCTACCGGGACGGGCAGGCGCCCGGCCTGACCCGGGTGCAGGAGCTGGGCATCGAGCCCGCCGTCTGTCCCGCCGCCGGCACCAGCGAAGACGTCGCCGTGCTGCTGGCGGACGAGGCCGGAGCCGGCCTGATCGTCACCGTGGGCATGCGATTCGGGCTGGTAGAGTTCCTGGACAAGGGCCGTTCCGGCATGGCCAGCGCCGTGCTCACCCGGATCAGGGTGGGCGACAAGATCGTCGACGCCAAGGGCGTGAGCCGGCTGTACCAGAGCCGGATTTCCGGCCGGGCGCTGCTGCTGCTGGCGGCCGCCGCGCTGCTGCCGGTGATCGCGCTGGCGCTGACGCCGGCCGGCAAGCTCTATCTCGGATACCTGGGCCTGGCTTTGCGCCAGGTGTGGGACTGGCTAACTGGACTGACTTAGTGATCGATTTCAGGTATCACCTGGTCTCCATGATCGCGGTGTTCCTGGCCCTGGCCGTGGGCCTGATCGTGGGCGTCACGGCGCTCAGCGGCCCGGCGCAGAACATCCTGAACGGCGAGCTGAACAGGGTGCGGGGGACCAACAACACGCTCGTCAAGGACAAGCAGGATCTCAACAACGAGCAGAACGCGAACCAGTCGTTTGCGCAGGCCAGCGCCCCGCTCCTGCTCGACCACCTGCTTACCGGGCAGAACGTGGTTCTGGTCCAGGCTCCTAACCCCGACCCCGCGGTGACCAACGGGGTCATGGCCGCGCTCAAGCTGGCCGGCGCCAATATAACCGGCGAGGTCAACCTCAGCACGAAGTTCATGGACACCAACGTGGCGACGGAAGACTCCCTGACCTCTCTCGCGACACCGGTGGCCTCGACGGCCGGGGTGAGCCTGCCCAGCCAGTCGTCGGACCCGGCCGTGTCGGGACAACAGGATGCCGCGGCTGTCATCGCCGCTGCCATCCTGGACACGGACGGGACCGGTCTTAAGACCAGTGTCAGCGAGACCGTACTGTCGCCGTTCCTCAGCGGGAACTATCTCTTGTTCTCCAACCTGCCGGGCAGTGCGCAGGTTCCGCCGCCCGCCACCATGGCCGTGCTGGTGATCCCGGGTGGTACGGCGCCCACGAGCAGTGACGGAGCCGACCAGGTGCTGACGGCCGTCGCGCAGGAGCTCAAGGCTTACGGCGAGGCCACCGTCATGGTCGGCCCGGCGATCGGCATCGGGTCTGGCAGCGCGATCAGCGCTGAGAACAGCGCCCCTACCGCCGGGCAGGTCTCCACGGTCGACTTCGCGGACACCGAGGCCGGTCAGATCCAGGCCGTGCAGGCGCTTGCGCTGGCGCGCGACGGACAGCCGGCGAAGGCCTACGGCGTGGAGTCGGGCGTGGCGCCGAGCCCTGCTCCCACCCCGTCCTCGTCCACGACCACCACCACGCCGCCCGCCACCACCACCAAGAAGGGTGGGGCGAAGAAGAAGTGAGCCGACGTGCCGGGAACCGGAGAGCGGGCCCTTCGGGCGCGCTGTGTTCTGCCGTGCTGGCCGCCGGAGCGGCCAGGGTCTCCTATGCCGTGCTGACCAAATGCCCGCCGGGTGGAGACAAGACCTGGACGCGGACCAACCACCGGGGCGAGACCGTCACGCTGCTGGCCGGGCCCGCGGTGACGATCGGCGCGGTCGCCGGTGCGGCGGCGACCGGCCTGAGCCCGCGCTGGCGTGCCGCGATGATGGTGGCCGGGACCGGGGCTGCAGCATTCGGCGGGTACGACGACCTAGCGGGTGACGGCTCGAGCCGCGGGTTCCGCGGCCACATCGGAGCGCTGCGCCAGGGCCAGGTGACCACCGGCGCGGTCAAGCTGGCCGGCATCGGCACTACGGGGCTGGCCGCCGCCGTCCTGGCGGGGGGTGAGCGGCCCGCCGACGTGATCATCGATGCCGGGCTGATCGCGGGCGCGGCGAACCTCATCAACTTGTTTGACCTGCGGCCCGGCCGGGCGATCAAGGCGGCTTTGGCCGCTGGACTGATGCTCTCTGCACCGCCCGGCTGCGCCGCGCCGCTGGCCGCCGCCGCGGCGCTGCTGCCCGAAGACCTCGGCGAGCGCGCGATGCTCGGCGACGCCGGGGCCAACGCGGTAGGAGCGATGCTCGGGGTGGCGGCCACCGCACTGCCGAGGCGTGCCCGGATGGCCGCGCTCGCCGGAGTCGTCGGCCTGACGGCGGCGAGTGAGCTGGTGAGCTTCACCAAGGTCATCGAGCGGACTCCGGCGCTGCACTGGCTGGACATGCTGGGCCGCAGGCCCGCCGGGGACGCCGCGAGGAGCGGGGTCTCCGAGCCAGCCGTGGCGGCGCCGTCCAGCCGGGGGACGGCGCCCCCAGCCCCGATGGCCGGAACCGCTGGAGCCGCCGGTCTGCCGCCGCAGCCGCCGGCCGCGACCACCGGGCGGCGGTGACCGGCCCCGCTGTCCAGGTCGCGCGGGACGACCAGGACCCATCGACACAGCAGCCGGCCGGCACCGGCATCGGCAGGGCCGCCGCGCTGATCGCGGCGCTGACCGTGGTCGCGAGGCTGCTCGGGCTGGTGCGGACCCTGGCGTTCGCGCACACCGTGCAGGCGAGCTGCCTGGGCACCGCCTACGTCACCGCGAACGAGCTGCCCAACATCGTCTACGACATCGTCCTCGGTGGCGCGCTGACCAGCATCATGGTGCCGGTGCTCGCCAGGCCGGCGCAGCGGTCGGGCACCGACCCGGTGGCCGCCAGCGAGGTCAGCCAGACCTCGTCCGCCCTGCTGACCTGGACGATCCTGATCCTGGTGCCGGTCAGCGCCGTCATCGCGGTCGCGGCCGGCCCGCTCGCCGGGCTGCTCAACCCGCGCAACAGCGCGGTTGTCTGCCCGCATGACGCGCTGGTCGGCACCACGGCGCAGATGATCACGGTATTCGCGCCGCAGGTCGTGCTGTACGGGCTGGCCGTGGTGCTGTACGGAATCCTGCAGGCGCACCGCCGGTTCACCGCTCCCGCGGTCGCGCCGGTGGTCTCGAGCCTTGTCGTGGTTGCCGCCTACGTGGCGTTCACCCCGCTCGGCGGCTCGTACCGTAACCACCTCGGCGGGCTGCCGCTGTCGGCGGAGCTGGTGCTGTCGGTGGGCACCACGGCCGGGGTCGCCGCACTCGTGCTGACGGCGCTGGTGCCGGCCTGGCGGCTCCGGTTGCGGCTGCGCCCGACGCTGCGGTTCCCGCCGGGCGTGGGCCGGCGGGCTGTCGGGCTCGCCGGCTACGGCGTCACCGCGCTGGTCGCGCAGGACGCCGCGCTGCTGGTGGTGATCCTGCTGGCCAACGGGCACGGGACGCAGGCCGCCGTCGTTCTCTACAACTACGGCTGGCAGGTGTTCGAGGCGGCCTACGCGGTGCTGGCGATCTCGATCGCGGTCAGCGCGTTCCCCGTGCTGTCTGCCCGCGAAGGCGATGAGTTCGACCAGACAGCGTCAGAGTCGGTGCGCGCGGTGCAGCTTATGTCGTTCCTCGGCACCGCGGCGATGCTGGCGATCGCCGCGCCCGCCTCGCACCTGTTCGGTGCCGGCTCGCAGCTCGCGATCGGGCTGGCGTTCTTCGCTCCCGGCCTGGCCGGATACGGCATGGTCGCCTGCCTTTCCCGGGTGCTGCTGGCCACCGGGCGGAGCCGGGTGGCGGCGGCGGCCGTCGCGGGCGGCTGGCTGCTGGTGATCGCCGTCGATGTCGCTGCGGTGCTGATCGTTCCGCCGCGATGGGTGGTGGGCGCGCTCGGCCTCGGCAACACCGTCGGGCTGACGGCCGCGGGGATCGCGCTCCTGGTGGCCGTGCACCGCGAGCGCGGCGCCGGCGCGCTGCGCGGCATCCGCGGCACCGCGATCATGGGCGTCGTGGCCGGCGTCGTCGGTGCAGGCGTCGGCGCTGCCGTGGCGTTCGTGCTGCCCTCGGGCGGGACGATCGAGGAGGGCGGCATCGCGGTGCTGGCAGGCTGCTGTGCGGTGGCCGCGTTCAGTGCCGTCGCCTACGCGCTGGACCGCGGGGAACTACGGGCGGCGGTCGCGCGGGCCCGCCGGGCGGTCCTGCGGTGAGGACGGCGTCTGCGTCCGGCCCGCAGCCGCGGGCCCAGCCGGCCCGGGCGAGTAAGGCACGGGCGATTGAGGCACGGGCCGGGCGCGCGCAAGACCGGCCGACACGAGTCGCATTCGTGGTCGGCACGGCGTCCGGCGGCACCGCCCGGCACGTGGCCACGCTCGCGGCAGGCTGCCGGGACGCGGGGCTTCAGGTGATCGCGCTCGGCCCGTCACGTGATCAGTTCGGCGCCGGCGTCGAGTTCGAGGCGGTGGCGGTCGGGCATCGTCCGCGTGTCGGCGATGCGGCGGCCATCGTGCGGCTGCACCGCACGCTGCGCGCCTGGCAGCCCGACATCGTGCACGCGCACGGCGTGCGAGCTGGCGCGTTCGCCACTCTGGCCCTGCTCGGCTGGCCAGTGCGCTCCCGCCGGCCGACGCGCAGGCCCAGTTGCCTGGTGGTCACCGTCCACAACGCGCCGCCGCCCGGACACCTCGCCAGGCTGGCCCACCTGGTGCTGGAGCGGGTGTGTGCCCGGGGCGCGGACGAGGTGCTCTGCGCGTCGCAGGATCTGGCGGGGCGGATGCGCAAGCTGGGCGCCGCCCGGGTTGCCCAGGTCGACGTGGCCGCCGCCGCTGGAGCGCCGCCGTCGGCGGAAGCGATCGCCAGGGCCAGGGCAGACATCGGCGCGGGAAGCCGGCCGGTCGTGCTGAGCGTCGGCAGGCTGACCGCGCAGAAAGGCTTCGACGTCCTGGTGGCCGCGGCGGCGCGATGGCGCGACCGCGACCCGGCACCGCTGGCCGTGATCGCGGGGGACGGCCCGCTGGCAGCCGGGCTGCGCGTCCAGGCCAGGCACGCGGGTGCGGACCTGCTGCTGCTGGGCCACCGCGACGACGTTCCCGCTCTCATGGCCGTGGCGGACGTGGTCGCGGTGCCGAGCCGGTGGGAGGCGCGCGCGCTGGTCGTCCAGGAAGCAATGCGGGCGGGCAGGCCGGTCATCGCGACGCGTGTCGGCGGCACTGCCGACCTGGCCGACGACGGCACGGCCTTGCTGATACCACCGGACGACCCGGCTGCCCTTGCCGCCGCGGTCACGGAGGTGCTCGACGACCCGCCCCTCGCGGCCGGGCTCGGCCGGGCGGCAGCGGCCCGGAGCGGCACGTTCCCTACCGAGGCGGACACGGTGAGGACAGCGCTGGAGTTGTACCGGCGGCTGGCGGGAGCACGCGCGGCCGACCACTAGAAGCGGCTGAGGGCGAAGCGCTCGGGCGGGGGGCTGTAGCCGCCGGCGGCGAGGCCGGCGAGCCACTCGCCGAGCAGCGGGCCGAACTTGAACCCGTGGCCGGACGTGCCGCAGCCGACGACGACGTTGCCCACCCGGTCAAGGACGAAGTCCTCGTCAGGCGTGTTGTCGTAGATGCAGCGCTCCGCTATGCCGCGACCCACGGCGTAGCCGGGCAGGTACCGGCTCGCCGCCGCGACCACGCGGCCGAGCAGCTCGTCGTCTGGCGCCTGGGTCTGAGCGTCCGGATTCACGGCCGGGCCGCTGTGGTGGATGCCGATCTTGTAGAGGTCCGTCCCCGGCACCGGCAGCCCGTACGGCTCGGGTGCGCCGTGACAGATGAAGATGGGCGCGGCCGGGCCGTCGCCGTCCAGCGGCCGGACGTACGCCACCTGTTCCAGGGTCGCCCGGGCAGGCAGGTCGATGCCGCACCCGGCCAGCAGGGCGCCGGTCCACGGGCCTGCCGTCAGCACGGCGACCCGCGCCGTCAACGGATCGCTGCTGGTCCGCAGCGTGACCTGCCTGCCGTCGTCCGCCAGCCCGGTGACCCGCAGGCCGGTGCGGAGGTCCGGCACCGCCGCCGCCAGCGCGACGAGCGCCTGGCCGGCCGCGATGACGGCGGAGTCCGGCTCGAGCAGCGCCGGGCCGCCGACCGCGATGGCCGGGAACCGGGACGCTGTCTCGTCGGGGGAGAGCAGTTCGCACGGCGCACCCGCGTGGGTCATGGCCTCCTGCACATCGGCCATCTGCGTGCCGAACGTGAGCTGCGGCGTCGGCAGCAGCAACGACCGGCCGGACTCCGACTCGAG
>JASIGS010000343.1 GCA_030052355.1 Streptosporangiaceae bacterium
CCGCGCCGAGGGAACCGGCCAGGTGCGGCCGTCGCTCCGACCAGTCCAGGCACGGGCGCGCGAAGTGCCGCCGCGCCTTCCGGCAGCGCTCGACATCCACGCCGAGCTCGGCCAGTGACACGCTGCCCGCGTCCGTGACCTCAAAGTCGTCAGCCGAGCCGCTGATCACCCAGCCGGCGCCGAGCATCTGATCCAGCAGGGCGACGCCGACCACGCCGGCGACGTGGTCGTAACACAGCCGGACAAAGCGCATGGAGTCCTCGGTCATGGACTGCCGCAGCGACCGCACCGGCACGTCGGGGCAGATCAGCGACAAAGCCTCGAGAGCCGTCGCGACCTCGGTGCTTGCCAGCTGGTAGTAGCGGTGCCGGCCAGCCGAGAACACGGTGAGCAGGCCGCCGTCGGCCAGCTCGGCCAGGTGCTCGCTGATGGTCGAGGCCGACACCCCGGCCACCCGCGCCAGTTCGCCGGCGGCGAGCGGCTTGCCGGCCATGAGCGCGTCGATCACCGCGGAGCGGGCGGGCGCGGCCAGCAGCCTGGCCACGGGTACGTAGTCGGTTCCCATGCGGGCGAGCGTATCGCGAACATAGTTCGGCGGGGCCCGAAGTGTCCTGGCGCTAGCGTCACCTGCATGGTCAGACACCTCACCCTCGAGCAGCACGCCGCCCATTACGAAGCGCGGCCGGCCGTCGACGATCGCGAGCCCTGGACCGTTGTGCCCGCGGCTGTCGCCGAAGTCCTGGACATAGCCGAGACATGGCTGGGCTGGGACGGGCATCCGGTCCGCGCGGAAGGGAACGCGTGGACACCGCACAAGGCACTGCGCCGCGTCAGCGATCACCTGGTGGACCACCTGGCAGAGATCGAGTGCCGGCTGGCCGGCCAGCCCACACTGCCCGACCGGTGGCACGGGCGCATGGTGACCATCGACGCCGACTTCGCCAGGTTCACCGAGGTCGACCTCGACGAAGCCACCAGCCGCCTGTCCCGGTTCGCGGCCTGCTACCAGGCCAGGCTCGCGGACCTGGACGCCGCTCAGCTCGATGCGCGGCCCGCCGATGACGTCTGGACCATCCGCGAGGTCGCGCACCATGTCAGCGGCGTGACGCTTTACGCCAAGGCGGTCGGGCGGCTGGCCGGAGATTAGGGTTGACCGCGTGACTCAGCCCGCGGACGAGCCCATCGAGATGTTCGGTGCCGCAGCGATGCCGGACGACCCGGCAGCGGAGATGAGCATTGTCCCGCTCCCGGTTCAGCGATCGGGTGAGACCGTCCCAGCGCTCCTCTGGCTGCCCGCGCAGGCCGACGGGAGTGGCCCGCGGCCCGCCGTCCTCATCGGGCACGGCGCGGGCGGCCACAAGGCTGCGCCGATCGTCAGCGGGCTTGCGCGCCGGCTGACCACGCTCGGACTCGCCGCGGTCTCTATCGACCTGCCATACCACGGCGACCGGACGCCGCCCGACGAGGTCGGCCTGTCGGCTACGGAACGGCGCAGCCGGCTCGGACTTGACGCCTGGCGGGAGCGGAACCACAGAGCCAACGAGCAGGCCGTCGCCGACTGGCGGGCCGCGCTCGACACGGCGCAGGCGCTGCCCGAAGTGGGCAGAGGCCCGGCGGGCTACATCGGGCTGTCCCTCGGGACACGATCCGGATTGCCGCTGGTGGCGGCCGAGGACCGGATCGAAGTCGCGGTGCTCGGGCTGTTCGGCTATTCGGCCGAGAACGGCCCGGCTGATGTTCCCGATGCGGCTGCCCGCGTCACGATTCCGGTGCTGTTCCTGGTGCAGTGGGACGACGAGCTGTTCCCGAGGAACGACGGGCTCGCCCTGTTCGACCTGCTGGCGTCGCCGCGCAAGACGCTGCACGCGAATCCTGGCCGGCACCGCGACATCCCGCCCGCTGAGATCGCGTTCGCGATCCGGTTCCTCGGCCGGCACCTGGGCGCTACGGGCGGCGCAGCCATCCGCCCGCCGGGTGGTTAAGCCGACGCAGCCCGGTCCGATTAGACATGTTTCGCGCGGCGATATTTAAGCCCCGTTTCCTCCCCGGGCCTAAAGGGCGATTAAAGGTCCCTGTAATGCGAAGCTTCCGAACAGTACAGTGCTGGCAGTCGTAGGGGCTCATCTGGCTTTTAGGGCCGCGTGATGAGTTGTCGTCCGGGGCGTTCGCCGGCCCGCCGCAGGGCGAGCCGGGCTGGTCCCGGCTGACGAGTGGGGCCGGGCCTCTGTCGACCCGGCGCGAACAGGAGGGGAACCTGTGGTTGGAATCCGGATGTCGTTCGTTGTCTTCGCCTCATGCATGGCCGTGGCCGCGGTGGCGGGCCCGGCAGGTGCGTCCGTCGTCAGTTTCCGGGCCGACGGGGCCGCAATTACGCTGGCTATTCCGGCGGCAAACAGCAAAATCCCGGTCGTGAAGGACAAGTCGACGGCCGGATATATATCGGAAAAGAGCGGTATAAAGACTGTCTCTACCACGTTCGAGGTACCGGAGATCACGAACTGCACGGCCGGTCACACGTCAGGGATGGGCCCGGTCGTCATCCTCGTTGGGCCCGGCTATTTCGTCGGGGCGGGTGCCGAGGCTGAATGCCAGGGCGGCGTGACGAGCTACCTGGTCGCCATCAACCACAACGGGTCGGAGACCCATCCCCTGACCGTCGCGGCCAAGGACAAGATCAGCGTCGACGTGACGATCGAGTCCAAGGTCGTGTTCGTCAAGATCGAGGACCTGACGACGAAGAAGACGGCCAGCCAGTCTCTCCCGAAGGGCAAGGTCACCGCGGCCGAGCTCGGCGACGACTCGCTGACGCAGAGCGGCCAGCGGATAGCGATCCCTAAGTTCACGGATCACCAGTTCACCGATGACAAGATCAACGGCAAGGTGCTCAAGGACGCGACGCCGCTCACCGACGAGGAACTCGTGCGGGGCAAGACGCTCCTCATCGAACCCGGTCCGCTCAACAAGGCCGGCGACCTGTTCGTCATGAAGTTCGAGCACGCCACCTGAGGCGCCGGAGACCGGAGCCGAGATAGCGAGAAGGGTGCGTCTCGCCGATCTTGAGCGGCGCGGATCGGCGATCTTGAGCGGCGCGGATCGGCGGGACACGCCCTACGGCCGGACGCTCCAGGCAGTCTGAGCCGCGACGTCCCGGCGCAGCCGGTCCAGCTGTTCGGCGACCCGGGCTGGCGCGGTGCCGCCGCGCGCCGACCTGGCAGCGATGGCGCCAGGCACCGAGAGCACCTCGCGGACGTCCGGCGTCAGCAGCGGGGAGATCTTCGCGAGGTCCTCGTCGCCGACGTCGGCGAGCTCGCAGTCGTGCGCGCCGCACCAGGCGACGAGGTGCCCGACCACCTCGTGTGCCTCGCGGAACGGCACGCCGCGCCGGACCAGCAGCTCGGCCAGGTCGGTGGCGAGCGCGTACCCGGCGGCGGCCGTCGCAGCCAACCGCGAGGCGTCGAACCGCAGCGTGCCGATCAGGCCAGCCATGGCGGGCAGCACGAGCAGCAGCGTGTCCACCGCGTCGAAGACCGGCTCCTTGTCTTCCTGCAGGTCCCGGTCGTAGCTCAGCGGCAGCGCCTTCAGGGTGGCCAGCAGGCCGGTCAGGTCGCCGATGAGCCGGCCAGCCTTGCCCCTGGCCAGCT
>JASIGS010000344.1 GCA_030052355.1 Streptosporangiaceae bacterium
CCGACAATCTGCTCCAGATCGGCGAGAGCATCCGGCAGGGACCCGGCGGAGCCGGACGCATCCGCGAAGACCAGCCCGTGCCACTCGATCACCGGAAGCTCGATCAGGCCCCACCGCGACTCGTCGAAGCCGGGCGTGCCCCTGAAGCCCTTGGCCGACCGAAGCCCGCCGTCGAGCGTGTAGGTCCACGCGTGGTAAGGGCACACGATCCCGGGGCGCTGCGCGGACTCGCCGCACTGCAGCAACTCGTGGCCGCGATGCCTGCACGTGTTGGCGAACGCGTGCAGCACGCCGTGATCGTCGCGGCTGAGCAACACGCTGCCAGCGCCGGCCGGCTCGGCCCGCTGGTCGCCGGGGTTCGCAACCTCGGCCGACAGGCCCACGCAGCTCCAGCCGCCACCGAAGAAGTGCTTCTGCTCCCAGGCGAAGACCTGAGGGTCGACGTAGGCGGCTCGCGGCAGCATCCGGCTCTCGCCGAACGGCCTGAGCGAGTCCGCAAGGGCGGCCGGGCTGACTGGGGCATGCGGAAAACGCGACTGACTGACCATACAGTTAATGGTAGGCGTGCTCGGCGTGGCTGTCCAGCACGCGCTAGTGCGCCAAATCCGCCGCCCGAGGGGCTGTAGAAGAGAGACTGGGCCAAGATTCCGGTGTCGACTCGTCGATTTCCGGACTCGCCGTTCGTCTTACTGCAACCGATCTGGACGAGGAGGTGGCGATGAAGTACATCATGCTGATCTACCAGGGCGACGCGCTCGAGCGGCAGGCCGCGCTTGGCGAGGAGGAGCAAAAGCAGGTCTACGCCGACTACCAGGGGATCAATGAGACGCCGGGCGTCACGCCCGCGCCGCCGATGGGCCTGCCCCAGAACGCGACAACGGTCCGCGTCGAGGGCGGCAAGATCCTGACTACCGACGGCCCGTTCGTCGGCATGAAGGAGGCCGTGGGCGGCTTGTTCATCCTGGAGGCGGACGACCTCGATGCGGCGATCGAGGTGGCCGCCCGCGTCCCGGCAGCGCGCTACGGCGGGGCCGTGGAGATCCGACCCTCCGAGGTGTACTGGTAACGACTCTCGATCGGGTCTTCCGGGAGGAGTGCGGCCGAGTCCTGGCCACCCTGTGCGGCGTTCGCCATAGCCGCCGACCGGTGGCCGAGCGAAGGGACAACGACGGTACGGAACCGCGTTTCCTCTTGCGGCGCCCGAAGAGCTGGCGACCACTACGGGTGAGGGCTAGCCGGCCGGGACCTGGACGTCGAACAGGCTGTGGGACACCACCGGAAGGACCTTGTCCGGCCGCTGACGGCGGTGAGTCCGGGCCGCCCCTTGCCGACAAAGCCGTCGCAACGCGCAATCGGCACGACTTTACCGACACGGCAAAACCCGCCGTAATCTGCTGGTGTATCGAATGTACGTTCGATACAATCGAGGCATGAACAACAGAGTCTGTCAAGAGTGCGGGCGGGACTTTGTCCCTTCAAGTGGTCACCTTCGCTGCCCGGCGTGCCGCTCGCGAGGAACCTGCGAATGCGGGAATCCGAAACAACGAAAGTCGGCCACGTGCTCTGATTGCCGCACAGTGGCTGGAACATCAAACGGAAACTGGGGCGGCGGGCGCAGCCGTCACAAGGCTGGATACGTGGTCATCTGGGCCCCAGACCATCCACGAGCGGGAAGCTGGCCCTATGTTTTCGAGCACATCCTCGTCATGGAGGACATGTTGGGCCGTTATTTACTGCCGCATGAATCCGTTCATCACAGAAACGGCGTCCGAGACGACAACCGCCCGGAAAACCTTGAACTCTGGACACGCCCGCAGCCTGCGGGAATCCGGGTGTCGGACGCGATCATCTGGGCGCGCGAAATACTGGCGCGATACGACGGGACTGGCGACACCTCCAACAATGCTCAGGGCTTTTGACTGAGCACTCTTGGAGGTGGAGGGATTCGAACCCTCGTCCTTCAGCACCTCACCAGAGCTTCTCCGGGCGCAGCCTGCTGTGGGTTTCTCAGCCCCGGCAGTCACGCAGGCGAGCTGCCGACCGGGCTCAGCCGCTGTTAGTTGTCCCGCCTAGTCCCGCGGCCGGGCTAGACGGTGGATCCTCCTTGCTGATGCCAGGCACCGGGCCGGAGGCGCTCCCGGGCTGACAGCCTCATGTGCTCTGCGGTTTATTAAGCCGCGAGGGCGAGGCGTGCGTGCGTCTTGTTGGCACTTATTGTTTTGCGGTCACAGTGTTAACGAGGTTATGTCCGCCGTCCTCGGCCCGCTTCCTCTGGATCAACTACCGAAGTCGAAACCAGTCACCCCCTCTTGAGTTGTAACCAGCAAGCCTACCGAAGTCTTCCATCGTGCGCACGCGAGCGGCTGGGGCGGCGATCCGAAGCTGCCTGGGGATACAGAATGCCCGACGGGTAGTCCGCAGAACGCGGCCCCCATCGGGCATCCACCGGAAGGTGATGAGATACCCCCGTGAGTGCTGGCGGTGGCCGAGATGCACCCACGGGGGCTTGACCGGCAGGGTCGGGGCCGGTCCCAAAGGCCGGGCCTCCCCCGAGATGAGGCCCGGTTCTCATCACGACGACTGGGCCGCAACCCCCCAAGCGGCACCCCAGTCACTAGTAAAGACGCCAGAGTGCTATCAGACGGTTGCTCGTAGTTACCAAAAGAGTGCTAATGAAGTGGTCACGTTACTGTCTGGCTGATCCGGAGGCAGTGAACTTGTTACTTTCCGGTCTGAATGTTCCGGAGGAAGCTGCCTGCAAGGTGAGCCGCAGAGTTGCTCGCCGACCTGCCCAATTCGACCACGGCAAACGCGATGCCGCTGCCCTGATAGCCGACAAACCAGCTAATTCGCAGACTATGCGTACCAAATGGCGCGTTGCCCACCTGACCGTACACGTCGCCGCCGACGTCCGCCGCGTGGCCGGCCCCGGCCGTCACGGCGTTGTGCATGAGGCCACGCAGGTCACCGACCACCAGCGCACTCATGTTGGCATCGGAGGCGTTGCTCGGGTCCGCGACACCGCGGATCAGAGACGGAGGATGCCATCGGCCCGAGTCCACCACGGCCGCTGCCAGTGCCATGCCGAGCGGACTCATCTGTACGTCGCCGTCGCCGATCGTGTCCGCTGCCACCTCCGTCTCGCCAGACGGCTGGCCGATCGTGCCGGAGTAGTAGTAGTTGCCGCTGAGCGGCGGCAGCTGCCAGTCACCGACCCCGAACTTCGCGGCGAACTTGGACAAGTCGTTCGAGTTCAGGAACAAGGACAAGCCGGCAAAGGCCGTCGAGCACGCGTCGGCGAAGTCCTTCTGGAAGGTGGCAGTGGCTCCCAGGCCCGGATCCGGCGGATCGTTCACGAAGCTGCGGCCGTTGATCGAGTTGGTCGGCAAGCAGGATGCCGTGCTGCCGGGCGTGACGGTGGAGGAGGCTTCCAGGATGGCGGCCGATGACACGATGGTAAACGCCTGGCCAGGCTGGTAACGGCCCGCCAGCGGACTCAGGGCCGGCAGTCCCCCTGCCTGGCTGCTGGCCACTGCGAGGATCCGGCCGGTGCCGGGCTGCACCGCGACGATGGCCGCTGAGCCTGGCGCCTGGGCGACCGCGCGGTCGGCAGCGACCTGGATGTTGGCCTGCAGGGTCGTGCGCTGCGACCTGGCGGGTGTGCTGGGAAACTTCTTCAGCACGGCGACCGTCTCGCCATCGCGCTGGATCACGATCTTGGTCTGCGCCGTCCCGGTGAGCTCCCGCTGGTAGACCTGCTGGAGGCCGGTTTCGCCGACGGTGGTGCCCGGCTGGTACGGCAGGCCGTTCTTCCTGAGCACCTGGGCCGTCTCGGTCTCTACGCTGCCGACTACGTCCGGAGCGATGCTGTCGAACAGCCGCTTGTCGATTCGTCTGACGACGACCCCCGGTACCTGGGCCAGCTCGTTGCGCTCCCTGGCCGACGTGGGTGCCAGCGTGATCAGCTCAAGGAACTGGCGCGACGGTGCCGCCTGGATCTGCCCGAGCACCTGGCCTGCTGGCAAGTTGGCGATTTTCGCTATCCCGTCCGCAGTGGCCGTGGGGCGACGCAACTTGGCGGGAACCACGCCGATCTCGTAGACGGGCGACAAAACCGTCAACGGCTGGCCGGACGCGTCCTCCAGATACGCGCGCGGCTGTTCCGTGCTGACCACCGCCAGCCGCTCGTCGTTGCCGAGCTCCGGCATGATCACCGACGGATGCCAGACGACCTGCCACCCAGAGCCGTCCGCCCGCAGCCCGAACCCGCCGTCGTAGGACCAGACGTCGTCGCTGCTGCCCAGGTCGATGGTGGCGCCGAACTGGGCATCCGCAGTGCTGCCGTGCTGGATGACGCTGCGCATCGTCAGGCTGAGGTTGGAGGCGTCGAGCTCGTTGTAGGCCTGCGCGAGCTCGCGCGCGACAGACTGAGGCTGTCCGGTGGTGAGCCGCGCGGCCTGAAGGTACTGCTTGGACTGCCAGTCGAGCAGGAACTGGTAGACCGTCGGCTCGGCCGACGAAGATCCGCCGTAGGCGACTCCCACCCCCACGAGCGCAGCCAGCACGGCAACCACGCTTGTGCGAGCGATCACAGCTCGCGACAGCAGGCCACTCATGGCCGCCCCGGTGCTGCTGTTGCCATCTGCCGTCTTGCCAGCCCTGGCCGAACCGGCCCTGGCTGAACCAGCCCTGGCCGAGCCACCCCTTAGCTTGCCGACCCCGGGCTCCCCGGCAGAAGGCGCGCTGACGTCTGATCCCTGCCGTCGGGACAACGAGCGCGGAGCGCGATGCGCCCCGGCGCGCTTGCCGCGACTACCGGAGCGGAGTGTCATCTGTCACTCCGCTATCTCCGCCGACGTAGCGCACGATCGACCTCTCGGGCAGCGTCCCGGCTGGCCAGGTCGTGTCGCTTGTCGTAGGTTCGCTTGCCACGTGCCAGTCCTAGCTCGATTTTGGCCTTGCCGTCCTTGAAGTACAAGGACAGCGGTATGAGTGTCAGCCCCCGTTCCTTGGTCGAGCTAGCGAGCCTGTCGATCTCCTTACGGTGCAGCAGCATCTTACGGATGCGCGTCGGCTCGTGGTTCGTCCAGGTGCCTTGCGCGTACTCGGCAATGTGCACGCCATGGAGCCAAGCTTCGCCGTCGCTGATCAAGGCGAAACCGTCGGCAAGCGACGCCCGGCCGGCACGAAGCGACTTTACCTCGGTCCCGGTCAGGACGAGGCCAGCCTCCACCGTCTCGAGGATCTGGTACTCATGCCTGGCACGCCGGTTCCTGGCGATGACCTTGACACCTTGTTCCGAGGCCACGGACATTCCGGGTCAGACGCGTAGGTAGCGCCTGAGCGTGAGGAACGAGGTGCTACCGCAGATGAGCAGACCAAGGATCATGGCCACAATTATGACCTCGACCAGGTCCGTGGTGGACAGTGTCACGCCGTACGGAAGGTATCCCTCCAGGCTGTTCAGCAGGAGCGACTTAACCAAGATCAGCAGGCCGGT
>JASIGS010000345.1 GCA_030052355.1 Streptosporangiaceae bacterium
CGGCCCGCGTGCAGCCCTTGCCGGATCCCGATGGTGTGCGCCAGCGCGGCGGGCCAGCACGCGTACGCCAGCCAGTGCACCGCGCGCCAGGTCCGGCGGCCGAGGTGCCGGCGGAGCAGGCTGGTCGCGACGAGCGCGATGAGGAGGTCGAACGAAACGGCGCCAAGGCCGATCCAGAGCGATCCGGACGGCACCACGGCAGCGGCCAGGCCGATGCGGGCGTCTGACGCCAGGACGGCCGTGAGCACGTGCGCCGCGATGAAGGCGCAGGCCAGCAGCGACAGGTACCTGTGCAGCCTGAGCCCCGCGAACCTGGGCAGGCCGGGCAGCCGTCCGTGCCGGTTCACGGTGATTCCGAGCGCGACCACCGCGGTGACCAGCAGCATGCTGATGACCCCGGTCGCCACGCTCGCGGTCCCCATCGTTGGCATCGGTCGACCAGTCTGGGCCATGGGCAGCGGGTAAGTGCAATGCTAGCTGTCGGGGGGAAGGCTACCGTCGAGGTGAACCGCCTGGAGGTAGATGACGATGCAAGCCATGATCGGGGACGAGCTGACAGTCAAGGGCCGCCACCAGGGCGACGGGGACAGGCACGGGGAAATCATCGAAGTACACGGTGAGCACGGGTCTCCGCCCTACCTGGTGCGCTGGCAGGACGAACACGAGACCGTGTTCTTCCCTTCGTCTGACACGCTGGTGGAGCACCACACCGGCAGCAAGCGTCGCGCATCGCGACGGTGAGCGCCGCCAGATCGCTAGGAGAGTCCGGCGAGCCTGACGTCGGAGACGGTTTCCTGGTAGGTGCCTGAGCTGTCTGGCGGCAGCCGGGTAAACCAGATGAGCACGTAGCGGCCTGAAGCCGGGCTGCTCGGTTGTAGCCGCAGGGTGCCGCCCGCGTTGGTGGCCTGCGCCACCGGCTGCAGAGCCGCCAGCGTCGGCGTGTTGCCGATGCGCAACTCGACCGTGGCTCCGAGGCTCGCGGCCAGCGTGAGCTGGGCGCTGGTGATGGTCACCGACTTGCCCATGTCGAGCAACAGCCCCGTGCCGGCCTGCAGTCCGGCGAAGGTCGGGGTGGCATACCAGTCGGTCTGCCAGCCGGTACTGGCGTTCCCGTCCAGAGCGAGGGACGCCATGCCCGGATTGTCACCCTGGCCGGCGCCGGCGGGCCCGAATGCGATCGCGCTCGCCGGCGTGAGGGCGCTGGTGGCGGGCGAGGGAGAGGGGCTGCGCGTCGGGGCGGGCGAGGTGCGCTTCTTCGGCGCGGTGTTGTGGCTAGCCGACAGGCGGGGCGAGCCTCCCGGGCTGGATGCGAAGTGGTAGCCCAGGAAGGCGACGGCCGCGAGCAGCAGGACGGCCAGCGCGGCCGTCCAGTTCGGCCGCCGGCGCCGCCGCCTTTCCAGCGGCATGGACGGACGGAAGGCCTCAGCGGCCGATATTCCGTATCCCGTGGTCGTGCCGTGCCCCTCAGGGCGGTGCCGATCGGGACCGGCGGCACGGCCCGATTCCGGCTCGCCGTGCTGGGGCGACGCCGAAGGCTCACGCGCCGAGTCGTACTCGGCGATCAGCGGTGCAGCGTCGAGGCCCACGACCCTGGCGATGGCGCGGATGTGCCCGCGCGCGTAGAAGTCCCCACCGCACGACGAGAAGTCATCACGCTCGATGTCACGGATGATCGTTTCCCGGATCCTGGTTCGCTGGCTGACCTGGGCAACGGTCAGCCCCTCATGGCCGCGCGCCTCCGCCAGCGCCGCGCCGATTCTCACACCACACCTCCGCCATCCATAGATGGCGCCGCTTCGAGAGCGCCCTCCAGCGCCGTCGACCTACGACCCTTCACCACTGCCAGTATGCCGCCGGTCCCGCGCGTGGAGACCGGCGGCCGTGGTGCGGATGGTGTGACTCGGCAGACAGTATCCGGATACAGGGACCCGCGTCGTCGAAGTTGCCTCCGGTCAGCCGGCTGCCGTCTCAGCGGCTTCCTTTTGCTCGACCAGCTCGCCCTCGATGTTGATCTGGATCTCCTCGCTGACCACGAGCCGGCCGTCGAGGACCATGCTGAAGCTCAGGCCGTAGTCCTTCCTGTTGATCCGCGTTGTCGCCCCGTACGCGATCCGGTGTCCCATCATCGGGTCGTTGAACTCGCCGTACTTGGTGACCTCGAGCGTTACCGGATGAGTGACACCCTTGATCGTCAGGTCACCGGCGAGCGCGTACTTGTCCGGTCCGGCCGGCGCCACGCTGGTGCTCTTGAAGGTGATCGTGGGGTAGTCAGCGACGCTCAGGAAGTTCGAGGAGCGCAGGTCGTTGTCCCTGGCCTCATGGTTGGTCTTGATGCTGACGGTCTGAATGGTCACGTCTACAGACGACGTCTCGGGGTGGTCGGGATCGATGTCGCCGGTGGCGGTCACGTCGGCGAAGTGCCCCCTGACGGTCATCATGCCGAGGTGCTTCGCGGAGAACTCGACCTGCGTGTGGTAGGGATCAAGCTGCCAAGCGCCCATGGGAGCCAGCCTCCTTGCTTAGTGGTCTTTCACCCCCCGATCCGAATCCTAGTCCGGGCCGGTCCCGCGCACAGATGGTTGCGGAGGCTGGTCTCCGCATATCCCTGCCTCGCCCTGGTGCGGCGGCCACGGCCGGCAACCGTACTCCGCCGCCATCCTGGCCATCACGCGCGTCATCTGGTCGCTCGACGGCGGCTGCGGAAGCGCAGAGCCGTGCCGTGGCTGGAACGCGTCCAGCATCAGCGCGACGAACCTCGGCTGCGCGCACGGCGCGTCCTTGCCCGCCACCGCGGCGACGGCGCTGTTGGCAATGAGCAGGAGCAGGAGGTCTTCGCCGGTCATGTCCGCGCGCAGCTTCCCGGCCGCCTTTGCCCGGTCGATTAGCTGCACTGCGGCGCGGTTGGCGCGCTCGCGGATCGCCTCGATCTCCCCCGCTGGCGGCATCGTGATCAGGAGCAGGTCGGCGAGGCCGCGGTCGCCCGCCTGCAGCGCGCAGATCGATTCCACGAACGACGCGAAGGCGGCCCACGGGTCGGCTTCCGCGAGTGCTTGCTCAGCGGCGTCGGCGTACTCGGTTATCTTGCCGACGAGCGCCGCGGCGATGAGATGCTCGCGCGACGGGAAGCGCCGGTACAGGGTGCCGATACCGACGCTGGCGCGACGCGCTATCTCCTCCAGTGGCGAGTCCAGGCCGCCTTCGGCGAAGACCTCCCGCGCAGCGCACAGCACCGCCTCGCGATTGCGGGCCGCATCAGCGCGCAACCGGAACTGGCTGGCTGGCTCACTTGACGCCACTGCCACCTCGCCGTATCAGCGTCGCTTTGTATGGTAGCCGATGTGGAGCGGGTCCTCTGGAACATCTGAATCAATATTTAGATATAGAAGGACAAACGCTATATGCGCAATCTAATGCTGTTCGGTGCCAGGCTCGTGCTCGGCGGGTACATGACCGTGCACGGCGCCCAGAAGCTGTTCGGCGCCTTCGGCGGACACGGACTGGAGAAGACGGCTGCCGGCTTCGAGGGCATGGGCCTGACGCCCGCCAAGGAGATGGCGACCCTGGCCGGCTGGACCGAGTTGGGCGGCGGCGTGCTGACGGCGGCCGGAATAGCCGATCCGCTCGGCCCGCTGGCCATCATGGGCGCGATGACCGTCGCGTCGGCAACGCACCGGGAGAACGGCCCGCTCGCCGCCAACCGCGGCTACGAGCTGCCGCTGACGAACCTGGCGGCGGCGGCAGCGCTTGCCGTCGCGGGCCCGGGCACCATGCGCATGGGGCCCCGGCTGCCGAAGTTCCTCGTCCTCGCGGCCGTGCTGGGGGGCGGCGCCGTGGCCGGGATCTCGCTCGGCAAGCTGCTGACGCCGCAGTCGGTCGACGGCGCGGAAGACACGGCCACATCCGCCGGTGCAGGCAGTCAGCCCGAGCCCGCCGGGGCACGCGGTCATGGCGGGCAGGCGGACCCGGGGCGCCGGGCCGTGCCTGGTGCCGGCGGCCAGTCCAAGCCCGCCGGCGCGGGCAGCCACGGCGAGCCCGCTGGCACAGGCAGGCACGGCAAGCCCGCTAGCGCGGGCAGCCACGGCAAGTCTGCTGGGCCGGGCAGCCACGGCA
>JASIGS010000346.1 GCA_030052355.1 Streptosporangiaceae bacterium
CCTTGATCGGGTAGGACCCGACACCCTGACAGTTGCACGGAGTTTCAAGCCCGATTGAAGCCCGTTTGTCTCCGTGCAACTGACAGGGTGTTTACATAGGGCAGGGGCTAGCGTCCATTCAAGGAGGGCCGTAGCGCCGATGTGCCAACCCGGCGCCTCCGGGTATGTCCTGAACATGACCCCAGGGAGCAACGGGCACACCCCAGGGAGCAACGGGCACCGGGCGCAGTCCGACGAGGAACTCGGCGCCCAGGTGGCGGAGCTGGCCAGCGAGATCACCGAAGCCAAGACGCCCTCCCGGCGCAGGAGGCTGGCGCAGCAGTTGCCTGAGCTAGCCGCCCGAAGCAGGGACAGGTCGCTGCGCGGGCTGCAAACCGGCGGTGAGGCAGTCAGGAAGGGCGTGCAGGCCGGCGGGGAAGTGGCGGCGCGCACCGCACAGGCAGGAACGGCGGCGGCACGCAAGCGCGCGCAGTCCGGAACCGAGGCCGCACGCAAGCGCGCGCTGTCCGGAACCGAGGCCGCACGCAAGAGCGCGCAGGCGGGGAGCACCGTTGCCCGCAGGGGTGCGCAGGCTACCGGCAGGGTCGCGAGGATCGGAGCGACCGCCGGCGGCACGGCGTGGCACGGTCTGTCCGCATCCGGTCAGTGGCTGGCCGGGCAGGTCCTGCAAATGGCACCGAAGGTGCCGATCCGTAACGCCGCGACGCTGCGCGAGCAGCACCCAGGTCTTGACAGCGACGAACTGGCTAACGCTCTCATCGCCGGTGCGGCACGCGCGTCGGCGGGCGTCGGCGCCGCGGTCGGCGCCGCGGCGGTGGTGCCGTTCCTGCCGAGCGCGCCGGTCGAGGTGGGAGTGGAGATCCTGGCGCTGGTCGCCATCGAGCTCAAGCTGGTTGCCGAGCTGCACGAGGCCTACGGCATGCCGGCCCCGGGCTCACCCCGCGAGCGCATGATGTCTTACGTCGCAGCCTGGGCCGACCGGCGCGGGGTCCGTGTCACGGCTGCCGGCCTGGACATGGCCATCGGCACGCCGGTCCGCCACCGGCTGGAGCGGCGGCTGATCGCCAAGGCCGGGCGGAGCACACTGTCGCTGGCACCGTTGCTGACCGGGGCCGCGGCGGGCGCCTGGCTCGACCATCACGAGACACGGCACCTCGGGCGGCGGGTACGCGACGACCTGCGCAAGCGGGCAGCCGCGCAGCCAGCCACCGGGAGCTAGGACCGCGAACACCCGGAAAGGCGTCAGAGCTGTGCGAGTTCCCCGGCGAGGTCGTCGAGGCCGAGCGAGCCGAGTGACAGTGCAGCCATGTGCCACGCCTTCAGGTCGAAGCTCGCCCCATGCGCAGCCCTGGCTGCATCGCGGCCGGCCAGCCACGCACGTTCCCCTAGCTTGTAGCTGATCGCCTGACCCGGCGCGCCGAGGTAGCGCACCACTTCGCTCTCCAGGAACTCGCGGCTCCGGCCGCTGTGCGTCACGAAGAACTCAAGCGCCAGCTCAGGTGTCCAGGTCTCGCCCGCGAACATCGGCGAGTCGGCCGGCACGGTCAGCTCCAGGTGCATGCCGAGGTCGATCACCACCCGGATCGCGCGCATGAGCTGTGCGTCCAGGTAGCCCAGCCGTGCGCCCGGCGGCTCGAGAAAGCCGAGCTCGTCCATCAGGCGCTCGGCGTACAGCGCCCAGCCTTCCGAGCACGCGCTCACCCCGCCGACGGCGGTCTGGTAAAGCGACAGCTGGCTGGACAGGTAGCGCCACTGGGCGAGCTGCAGGTGGTGGCCGGGCACGCCCTCGTGGTACCAGGTGCTGTACAGGTTCCACAGCGGAAAGCTCGTCTTGCCGAGCGTCGGCAGCCAGGTCCGGCCCGGCCGGGAAAAGTCCTTCGTCGGCGGTGTGTAATACGGCGCGGCAGCGCTGCCGGGCGGGGCGATCCTGGCCTCCACGGTCTTGATCGGCTCCGGCAGGTCGAAGTGCGTGCCATCCAGGCTCGCCATCGCCTCGTCCATCAGCTGCTGGAGCCGAACCCTTATCTCCTCGACGCCCTCGACGACCTCGCTGTGCTCGTCGAGGAACCGCATGGCCTCCTCGGGGCTCGCGCCCGGGAGCACCTTGGCAGACTCGGCGGCCATCTGCGCCATGATCTGCCGGTACTGCGACCAGCCCCACTCATACGTCTCCGTCAGGTCCAGGTTCGCCCCGTTCCAGCGCCGCGCGCCGCGCCGGTAACGTTCCTCACCTGCCGCATCGGGCGTTCCCGCCGTGGCGGGCAGGTAGTCGGCCAGCAGCCACTCGCGCAGGCCGGCGACGGCCGAGTCGGCGGCCGCGGAAGCGGTGTCGAGGTCGGAACGCAGCGACGCCAGGCCGTCAGCCGGCGCGCCGTCGGCGAACCCGCTGAACCAGCCCCTGCCGCCGCCAGCGGCCTGCCACTCGGCGAGCTGGCCCGCCACCGTCTCGACCTGCCGCGGGGCCGCGAACAGGCCACGCCCCGCGCCCTCGGCAAGCGACGCACGGTACCCGGCCAGCGCGTCCGGCACGGCCGTCATGCGCCGCGCGATGACCGCCCAGTGCTCCGGCGTCGCGGCCGGCATCAGCAGGAACGTGGAGCGGACGCGCTGCGGCGGCC
>JASIGS010000347.1 GCA_030052355.1 Streptosporangiaceae bacterium
GCTGAGCGGGTCGACATCGTGCACCGCCATCAGGTTCCGCGCTTCGAGCGGGTCAGCTGGAAGTTCGTCGACGCCTACGTCGAGCAGACACTCGCCACGGCAGGCTGGTGGCGGCAACTCCCTGCGTCCGAGCAGGAGTCGATCGCCCGCGAGTTCTGGGAGGTGGGCCGCCTCACTCTCGAGTGGTGGCTAACGCCCCGGCTGCGTGGCGGCCGATTCCATCGTCGGCCGGGCGTGTCGGTCGTTGCCGTAGCGGCCGAGGACCCGGCTGCGGCCAGGGTGCGGCTGAGCGACGGCACTGAACTCAGCGTCGACCGTATCGTGTGTGCTACGGGCTACAAGGTGGATGTAAGCCGGGTGCCGTATCTCGCCGGGGTGCTCGACCGCATCCAGGTTGCCGACGGGTTCCCGGTGCTTGACGAGACCTTCCAGACGAGCCTCCCTGGCCTGTACATGCCGGGCTTTGCGGGGACGCGGGACTTCGGCCCGTTCTTCGGCTTCACGAAGGGCTGCCCCGCAGCGGCCGAACTTGTCACCCGCGGACTGACACAGCGTGAGATTTGACGCGCACCCCGGTCAAGCCCAGTTCCCCGGCGCCGTCGAGGATCAGCAGGCCGGATGCGTACTGGCGCCTCAGCAGAGCTTGTGCAGCCAGCCGTACCTGTCGGGCTTGCTGCCGTACTGCATGCCGACCAGCTCCTGCCGCAGCCTCGTGGTCACGGGGCCGGTGGCGCCATCGCCGATCACCCACTCGACGCCCGCTCCGCGCACCACACCGACCGGCGTGATCACTGCCGCGGTGCCGCAGGCGAACACCTCGGTGATCTCTCCGGACGCGCAGCCGGCCTGCCACTCCGCCACGGAGATCCTGCCCTCGTAGGCAGGTATGCCGAGGTCAGGGCCAAGCTTGAGGAGCGAGTCCCTGGTCACTCCGTGCAGCAGCGAACCGGTCGCCGCCGGGGTCATGATCCGGGCGTCCGGGCCCGCGCCGTAGACGAAGAACAGGTTCATCCCGCCCATCTCTTCGACCCAGCGCCGTTCCGCTGCGTCCAGCCAGACCACCTGGTCACAGCCGTGGTCGAGGGCCTGCTGCTGGCCGGCGAAGGCGGCGGCGTAGTTGCCACCGCACTTGGCCTCGCCGGTACCGCCGGGCGCCGCCCTGGTGTAGTCGTGCGACAGCCACACGGTCACGGGGCGGACCTCGCCGCCGAAGTACCCGGAGACAGGCGACGCGATCACCATGAACAGGTAGCTGGCAGACGGCCTGTTCACGCCGAGCCCGAGCTGAGTGGCGATCATGAACGGGCGCAAGTACAGGCTGTGGCCGTCGGCCGTCGGCACCCAGGCCCGGTCCTGGGCAACCAGCATCTCGAGCGCGCGGACGAACGTGGACTCCGGCAACTCCGGCATCGCGAGGCGGGCAGCAGACCTGTTGAACCGTGCCGCGTTGGTCTCCGGCCTGAAGGCCACGACGGAACCGTCCGGCTGGGCGTAAGCCTTCAGGCCCTCGAAGATCTCCTGGCCGTAGTGGAAGACCGCCGCCGCCGGGTCGAGCGTGATCGGGCTGTAGGGCTCGATGCGCGCCTCGTGCCAGCCCGCTTCTTCCGTCCACCGGATCGTCGCCATGTGGTCGGTAAATACGGCGCCGAATCCCGGAGCTACCAGCAGTTCGGCCCGCTTTCCCGCGGGCACCGGTGCGTCGTTGGCACGGATCTCGAACTCGATCTGGGGGCTTCGGCTCATCGCCAGGCGTCCTTTCGCGCTTTTGCGGCTTGGTCAGTTGTCGGTTGCGGCGGCGTTCCCGCCGTTGTCGCGGCGGTCCAGCGCGGCCTGCACCGCTTCCAGCGCGCGCAACCTGGCGCGCGCCTTCTGGTCGGCTTCAACGGCCGGCTGCTGCTGCGTTTTCCTGGTGGTCATCGCTCGTCTCTCCCCGAAGGCTGGTCTAGAAGCGGGCCAGCTGAGGCGTAACCGACGGCCTAGGGGGACGAAGAACGGGTCCGGCCCGGAGGCATTGCGGCCAGCGCCTCATCCCCGTAGCGGGTCGCCGGCCTGCCCTGGATCAGGTCCCGCTACGGCTGCTAAGGATGAGTACGAAGCGCCGCATGATCACCACATCGTAATCGACGCTCGCGGCGTGTGGCAGTGCGCCAGGCAAATTTTGTTGGAAGACCTAGCATTTTTTCTCTCGCGCCCTCGCCGCGCCGACGCGGCAGCCGCCTGCGGGCAGCTCTCAGCCGGGGTAGTCCTGCCGCGTGCCCGGTGACGGGGATAGCAGCCCGAGGGACGGGGTACCAGCTCGGATGAATGGTTCGGTCGATGCCGCGTGCGCCGGGACGACTGGCGCGCCGAGGAGGGGAAAGACTGCCATGGCCAAGCTCCCACCGCCCCCAGAGGGAATGGTGCTGACCCACTTCATCGTCTCCGACGATGTTGAGCGCTCCCGGCGCTTCTACACCGAAGTGCTCGGCGGCAAGGTGGTCTTCCCCGGAGATCCGGTCAATGTCGCGCTAGCCAACAGCTGGATCGTCATCAATACCGGCGGAGGACCGACCGACGACAAGCCTACGGTCGTACTGGAGACGCCACGCGATCCCGACCGCGTCAGCAGCTTCCTCAATATCCGGGTGCAGGACATCGAGGCCGTGTACGCCGAGTGGAGCGCCCGGGGTGCCCAGTTCCTGACCCCGCCGAAACAGCACCAGTTCGAGAAGCGCTGCTACATCCGCGATCCCGACGGTCATCTGATCGAGGTGGGGCAGACCACGGACCCTAGCGGCGACTGGTCACCCGCTGCATGGCCATCGAGTGCGTGACACCGAGGAGGTTCGGTCATGACCACCGCGGTCATCGGCACTGGCGGGATCGGATCGGCCATCGCCCGCCAGCTCGCCTCAGGCGGCGAGACCCTGCGGCTCTCGAGCGCCGACACCAAGTCGGCACGAACGCTGGCCGATGAGATCGGTCCCGCTGCGGTCGTCGCCGCCAGCAACCTCGACGCGTTGCAGGGCACCGATGCCGTCGTCCTCGCGCTGCGGTTCACCGCGCTGGAGGGCGTCATAGCCGAGATCGCCGGGCGGCTGACCGGCGAGGTGGTCGTCGTTCCCAGCAACCCGGTTAGCGCGGACGCGCAGGGCAACGTCTCCCGTCTCCTGCCGGCCGGGCAGTCCTCCGGCGAGGTGGTAGCCGGGTGGTTGCCGCCGGGGGCGCGCCTGGCGCTGGCGTTCGGCACGCTGCCGGCCGATCTCCTAGAATCCGCTAGCAACCGGTCACCGGAGCTGGCGGTCCTCTTCTACGCGACCGACGACGACCGTGCCGGCAAGGAAGTCGAGCGGCTGATCCGGACGGCCGGCTTCGAGCCAGCGAAGATCGGCGGGATCAAACAGTCGAGCCGGCTCGAGGTGGGCGGTGACCTTCACGAACTCGTGGTCAGCCCCGCAGAGGCGCCAGCGCTGATCAGCGGGGGCTGACCGCTTCGCCGCCCCGGTCGAGTACTTCCGGCCTGACCCTCGTGATGAGCTCATCCATCGCGGCGTCGATGCCGGGATCGACCCGCTGCCGGGACGGGTCATCGTCGTGCCAGCCGATGATCTCGCGTGCACCCTGCTCGAATGTGATGGCGGGCAGGTAGCCAGGCACCACGGACCGCAACTTGGAGTTGTCGAAGATCATCGAGTGGGCCTTGTCGCCGAGCAGGCTGGCGCCCCAGTGGGGATGAACGGCAGCGATAGTCTCCGACGGAACATGCACTATCTCGGGGCTGACGCCGGCCGCCGCCGCGAGCGTTTCGGCGATCTGGTTCCAGCTGAGCACGTCGGCGGAGGTGATGTGGAACGCCTCCCCGATGGTGCGGCGGTGGCCGAGCAGCGGCACGAACCCCGCGGCGAAGTCCCTGTGGTGGGTCAGCGTCCACAGCGAGGTGCCGTCGCCGTGCACCACGATCGGCTTCCCCTGCCGCATCCGGGCGACGACTGTCCAGCCTCCGTCGAATGGCACGGCCGTCTTGTCGTAGGTGTGCGACGGGCGCACGATCGTCGCCGGGAAGCCCTCGTTCCGGTAGGCGGCGACCAGCGCGTCCTCGCAGGCGATCTTGTCACGGGAGTACTGCCAGAACGGGTTCCGCAGTGGCGTGGACTCCGTTACCGGCAGCCTGGCCGGCGGGGTCTGGTACACCGACGCTGAGCTGATGAACACGTACTGCCCCGTGCGCCCGCGGAACAGGTCGATGTCGGCCAGCACGTGCTCGGGCGTGTACGCAACCCACTCGACCACGGCGTCGAACTCGCGCGAGCCGATCGCCTCCCGTGCGGAGCCAGGATCGCGGATGTCGCCGCGCAGCACGGTCACTTGCTCAGGCAGCGGGCGGGCGGCGGTGGTCTTACCCCGGCTGAGCGCGAACAGCTCGATCCCGCGCTCGACGGCCAGCCGGGAGCAGGCCGAGCTGATGATCCCGCTGCCACCGATGAACAAGACTCGCAGACTACGCACACCTCAACATTAGGGCCGGCCCGCGCGACGCCGCGGAGAACTGGCCTCGCTGGTCCCACACAGAAATGCATAAGCACTGTTATAGTGCTGTCATGCTCTACGATCCGATCGAGCCGTACGCGAGCGGGATGCTCGACTCCGGCGACGGCAACAGCATCTACTGGGAGACCTGCGGGAACCCTGAGGGCAAGCCCGCACTCGCGCTGCACGGCGGGCCGGGCTCGGGCCGCAGCACCGGCATGCGCCGGTATTTCGATCCGGATCGGTATCGGATCGTATTGTTCGACCAGCGCAACTGCGGGCGGAGCACGCCGCACGCCAGCGATCCGGCGGTGAGCCTGGCCGCCAATACCACCCAGCACCTGCTGGCTGACATCGAGCTGCTTCGGGAGCACCTGTCAGTCGACCGGTGGTTGCTGTTCGGCTGGTCGTGGGGCTCAGTGCTGGCGCTGGCCTACGCCGAGCAACACACCAGCCGGGTCAGCGAGATCGTGCTGACGGGCGTGGGCAGCGGGCAGGCCGCCGAGGTCGAGCTGTTCACCAGGGGACTCGGCCGGCTGTTCCCGGCTGACTGGGCCCGCTATCGCGACGCCGTGCCCGAGGCAGACAGAGACGGCAGCATGCCAGCGGCCTACAGCCGGCTGCTCAGCGACCCGGATCCAGCAGTCCGGGCCAAGGCAGCACGGGACTGGTGCGACTGGGAGGAGGCGATCGTGCCCACCAATGCGAGGCCGAGCAAGCGGTATGCCGACCCGGCATTCCGGCTGTGCTTCGCCAGGCTTGTCACCCACTACTGGAGTCATGACCAGTTCCTGCCGCCGGGCGGCGTGCTGAGTGCCGCCGGGCGTCTCGCTCACGTGCCCGGGAAGATCATTCAGGGCAGCCTCGACCTCACGAACCTGGTGGGCACGCCGTGGCTGCTCGCCGCGGCATGGCCTGCCTGCGAGCTGACGCTCATCGACGAAGCCGGCCACGGGGGTAACGACGAGCTGCTCGACGCCATCGTCGCCGCCACGGACGGATACGCCAAGCCGTCACAACCAGCGAACGATGCCGGCTGTGCCTAGGAAGAGCCCGGCCGCGCCTGTCGTCATGACCGCGGACGGCGGCTCGCTGGTGGGCCTCGGCACGCTGCTCCGGCACGTCCTCGACGAGATGGACGACGACATCGCGACCGTGCTCGCAGACCTCGACATGCCGGGTTACCGTGGGCGCTTCAGCGCGATCGTCCGCGCCCTCGTCGCCCTCGGCCCGGTGCCGATCCGCGACATCGCGCGGGCGATCGCGGTCACGCACTCGGCGGCGAGCCAGACCGTGGCCGAGATGGCCAGGCGCGGGTTCGTCGTCCTGAAGCCAGGCGAAGACGCGCGGCAGCGGGTCGTGCACCTGACCGCCAAGACCAGGGCGCTGCTGCCGAAGATCGAGGCCGAGTGGGCCGCCACCGCGTCGGCCGCGGCAGAGATGGACGCCGAGCTGCCGTTCCCGCTGGCAGAGCTGGTCCCGGCGATCGCGGCGGCGCTGCAGCGGCGCTCGTTCCGGCGGCGGATCGTCGAGTCCGCCTGGGCGCAGGACCACCCCGAGTTCGCCGCCAGGCTCGACGCCGCTCGTCAGTCATGAAGCTGCTGACCGACATCTCGCCGCTGCGCGAGGACGCCAGGTTCCGCAGGCTCTGGGCGGGGAACACGCTGTCCGCCGTCGGCAGCTCGCTGGGTAGCTTCGCCTTGACGCTGCAGGTCTACGACATCACCAGGTCAACGTTCGCGGTAGGCCTGATCAGCTTGTGCAACCTCGTGCCGACGCTGGGCATCGGGCTGTTCGGCGGAGCCCTGGCGGACACCGTGGACCGGCGCAAGCTCGTGCTGATCTGCACCGGCGCGCAGGCACTGGTCTCACTGGCGCTCGCCGCTCAGGCGTTCGCCGGCCTCTCGGCGGTCTGGCTGCTGTACTGCCTGGCCACCACGGCCTCGGTGGTCAGCACGATCAACACGCCCGCCAGGCAGACGTTCGTGCCCAACCTGCTGCCTGCCGGCAAGCTGCCCGCCGGGCTGGCGCTGAACAGGATCAGCTTCCAGGTCGTGCTGCTGGCGGGTCCGGCGCTCGCGGGGCTGATAACGGCCGCTGCGGGCCTGCGGGTCTGCTACCTCGTCGACGCGATCAGCTTCGGCGCAGCGCTGTACGGCGTCGGCAGGCTGCCCGCGATGCCACCCCGCCCGGGTGCACGGCCGGGGCTGAGCGCCGTCGCCGAGGGCATCGGCTTCATCAGGCGCAGTCACGTGCTGGCCGGCGCGTTCCTAGCCGACCTCAACGCCACCGTCTTCGGCCTGCCGGTCGCCCTGTTCCCGGCCATCAACGCCGAGCGCTTCGGCGGCAACCCGGTGACACTCGGCCTGTTCACCGCGGCGATCGGCGCCGGAGGCCTGGTGAGCGCGGCGTTCACCGGCCCGGTACGGCATGTCGCGAGGCAGGGTGTGTTCATGCTCTGCACCGTTGCGATCTGGGGCGCGGCGTTCGCGGGCTTCGCGCTGGCGCACAGGTTGTGGCTCGTGCTCGGCCTGCTGGCGCTGGCAGGAGCGGCCGACACCTTTACCGTCGTGCTGAGGTCGACGATCGTGCAGTCCGTGACCACCGAGGCGCTCCGCGGCCGCCTCACCGCGGCCGAGTACGTCGTCGGCGCGTCCGGCGGCTCGCTCGGCAACCTTGAAGCGGGTGCGCTCGGGTCGCTGACTACACCGAGCGTCGCCGCACTGGCCGGCGGTATCGTGACGGTCGCGATGTCGGCGGTGATCGGCGCGGCGCTGCCGCGCTTCGCCCGCTACCGGGCCGACCGAGGAGAGGCCGATGAGGATCGCAGTGACGGGCGCATCCGGCCGGCTGGCGCGCCTGACGACAGCCGAGCTGCTCAGCCGAGTACCCGCCAGTGACCTGATCCTGATAACCCGCACGCCCGAGCGCATCGCGGACGTGGCGGGAGCCGCCATCCGGTACGGCGACTTCGATGACCCCGACGGCCTGGCAGCTGCCTTCGCCGGCGCGGAGCGCGCGCTGGTGATCAGTGCCATCGGGCCGGCCGGCCGGCACCGCACCGCCTTCGAGGCCGCTGTCCGGGCCGGCGTCGGGCACCTCTTCTACACCTCCGTGCAGAACCCGGTGGAGGGCAACCCGTTCCCCCCGGCCGCCGGCCAGCGCGCCAGCGAGCACGCGCTG
>JASIGS010000348.1 GCA_030052355.1 Streptosporangiaceae bacterium
CACCAGGGCGCCGATCCGGGCAGTGGTCTGTGCGGTCAGGGCGGTCAGTCGGGCGGCGCGGGGCAGCATGAAGCTCCTTCCTGTCGGTGCTAGGTCTGCCGGCGGACCGGAGAGGTCAGGGCCGGATCGTTGCGATCACGTCCCGCTGTGGCGCGGTCTCGGTGAGCAACGGGAGGTTCGACGCAGGGGGCCGGTCAGGTGGTTTCACGATGAGACTGAGGTCACTACCTGCGGGTAACTTTGCTCCTTGCTTATCCCGACATACGGCACAAGCACGGCACCCCGCACCCGCCGGCGTCCGGCCGCCGGCGGCCCGGAATCGACAGCCCAGGCCGGGGGTTTGTGACCTGCATGACAACTGTTGGATTCATCGGAAGCGGGCACATCGGCAGCACGGTGGCCCGGCTGAGCGTCGGCGCCGGATACGACGTGGTCATGAGCAACTCGCGCGGCCCGCAGACGCTGGCGGGACTGGTCGGCGAGCTTGGGGAGCTGGCGCGCGCGGGGACTGCTGGGGAAGCGGCCGCAGCCGGCGACCTCGTGGTGCTCACGATCCCGCTCAAGGCCTATCGGGACGTACCGGCCGCGTCGCTCGCGGGCAAGCTTGTCATCGATACCTGCAACTACTATCCGGGGCGGGACGGGCAGATCCCAGAGCTGGACAGTGGCTCGCTGACCAGCAGCGAGCTCATCCAGCAGCACCTGGCGGGCGCCGCGGTGGTCAAGGCGTTCAACAACATCATGTATCTGCACCTGCAGGCACTCAGCCGGCCAGCCGGGGCCGCGGACCGCAGCTACCTGCCGGTCTCCGGCGACGACGCGGGGGCTAAAGCACAGGTCAGCGCGTTCCTGGACGCCATCGGGTACGGGACGATGGATGTCGGGCCGCTCGCGGAGAGCTGGCGGCAAGAGCCCGGCAGCCCGGTCTACGGCACCCCTTACGGGCCGTTCAGTGATCCGGCGGGCCAGCCAGCAGGCGAGGCGGTCATCCGGGCGGCAGTTGCCGCCGCCGCCCGTTAGCGCTCATGGGCCCCGCCCTGGGCTCCGTTTCGGCATGCGCCTCAGGCGGCCGCCGGGCGCGTGTCTATCTCCGGCAACCGCCGGCCCCTCTTCAGCGCTCGAGCCATATCCCGCACGATCACCCCTGGCTTGCTCCGCAGCTGGCCGGGAGTGAACTGCCGCTTTATCCGGCGGCACTGCTGTACCTGGAGCTCGACTAATATATTGGCTTCCACTATATTGCAGGCATGGCCGCCAAGCCCATGACCGGACAGGCATTTTTCGTGCTCACCGCGCTGGCGGACGGCCCGCGACACGGGTACGGCATCGTCGGTGAGGTCGCCGAGCTGTCGCAGGGCCGGGTGAAGCTGAAGATCGGCAGCCTGTACGGGGTGCTGGACCGGCTCGCCGCTGAGGGACTGATCACGCCCGACCGCGAGGAAGCGCACGACGGCCGGCTGCGCCGCTATTACCGGCTCACCAGGGACGGCCGGCGCACGCTGGCAGAAGAGGCGGAGCTGCGCGCCGCCACCGCCCGCGTGGTGCGGGCAAGGCTGGGCCTGTCCGGCGCGGAGACGTCCAGGTGAGCGGCGGCAACCTGGAGCGCCGGTACCGGCGCGTGCTGCAGCTGCTGCCTGGCTGGTACCGGGACCAGTGGGAAGAGGACATGGTCGCCGCCTTCCTGGACAGCTGGCTGACCGGCGACCCGGAGACTGACGCCTACATCAAGGAGGTGGCCGGTCCCGAATTGGCGGAGACCGCGAGCGTGGCCGGACTGGCCGCGCGGCTGTACCTGACCAGCGTGACCGACCCGGCGACCCGGCTGTACCGGATCGGCGCAGGGGCGCTGCGCCGGCACTGGGCCTGGGCGCAGGCGGTGCGCGGCGCCGTGCTTGCGATGGTTCTCGTGCGCGCGATGCAGGGGCTCGCCGAGCTGGCGTACCTGGCGTGGGTCCGGCACTGGGTTGACTGGGTTCCCCGGGCACCTGTGAACCTGCTGCCCCGCTCCGTGCCCGGCATCTGGGTGCTTGACGGGTACGTCGTTGACTACGCGTGGATCATCGTCTTCCTCACGCTAGTGCTCGGGTATTACCGGACCGCCCGGGCTATAGCGACGGTGATCACGATCACCGACCTGGTCTGGCGGCTGCAGCACCAGATCACCGGGAAGCTGCTGGCGCCCTCGCAGCAGTGGGCGTACTGGGTGCTGTTCGACGTGACGCTGGTCCTGGCCATGGCCGCCTTCCACCGGGACGCCCCGCGGGCCGCGCGCTGGCCGTGGCTGCTGGCTCTCGTCGCCAGTTTGCTGCTGGTGGCCGTGCCGCTGCAGGCGCTGCAGCTGACCGGCAACGGTGCCTGGGTTCCGGATGCTCCCGGGGTGTGCTGCATCCTGGTCAGCCTCGCTTGCCTGGCGCAGGCGCCTAGGGCGTGGTCGCGCCGGAGTGCCGGCTCGGGCGTCTGGTCGCTGACCCTGGTCCTGCTCGCCTCGGTCGCCGCTGCATACCGCGCCGTCTCGCTCGCCGACTTC
>JASIGS010000349.1 GCA_030052355.1 Streptosporangiaceae bacterium
CTCCGCCCCGCCCGGCTGGGATGCCCCGCCGGGCTGAGAAACGGAGTGCCTGCCGGGCCTCGGCTGCCCGCCCGGCTGGCCCGGCCCGCGCTGCTGCGGGCCGGACTCACGGGAATCGCGTACCTGTCCAGTGGCCGGGTCGATCCGCCTGCGATCGCGGATGATGGGGCCCTGGCGCTCTTCGTCAGGCAACATCAGGCGGCGCCGCCCTCCTGATCGGCCGACTTGTCGTCATCGACAATCTCAGCCTCGACGACGTCGTCGTCCTGGCCTGCTTCCGGCGCCTCCGCCGACTCGCCGGCCTGTGCGCCGGCAGCCTGCGACTGCGCGTAGATGGCAGTGCCCATCTTCTGGCTGACCTGCGCAGCGTGCTCGCTGGCGGTCTTGATCGCCTCCGTGTCGGTGCCCTCGAGTGCCTTCTTCAGGTCGGCGATCGCGGACTCGACCTCGGACTTGACGTCGCTCGGAACCTTGTCGGAGTTCTCGGACAAGAACTTCTCCGTGGTGTAGGCCAGCGACTCAGCGCGGTTGCGGGTCTCCGCCTCATCGCGCCGCTGCCGGTCCTCCTCGGCGTACTTCTCAGCGTCCGCCATCATCCGCTCGATGTCGTCCTTGGGCAGCGCCGAGCCGCCGGAGATGGTCACCGACTGCTGCTTCCCGGTGCCCAGGTCCTTGGCCGACACGTTCACGATGCCGTTGGCGTCGATGTCGAAGGTGACCTCGATCTGCGGGATGCCACGCGGCGCCGGCGCGAGGCCAGCCAGCTCGAACATGCCGAGCTTCTTGTTGTACGCCGCGATCTCGCGCTCGCCCTGGAACACCTGGATCTGCACCGACGGCTGGTTGTCCTCGGCCGTAGTGAAGATCTCCGAGCGCTTGGTCGGGATCGTCGTGTTGCGCTCGATCAGCTTGGTGAAGATGCCGCCCTTGGTCTCGATGCCGAGGGAGAGCGGGGTGACGTCCAGCAACAGGACGTCCTTGACCTCGCCCTTGAGCACGCCGGCCTGCAGGCAGGCGCCCACGGCGACGACCTCGTCGGGGTTCACGCCCTTGTTCGGCTCCTTGCCACCGGTCAGCTCCTTGACCAGGTCCACGACGGCCGGCATGCGGGTGGAGCCGCCGACGAGCACGACGTGGTCGATCTTGTTGAGCGGGATGCCGGCGTCCTTGATCACCTGCTGGAACGGTGACTTGCAGCGGTCGAGCAGGTCCGAGGTCATCTTCTGGAACTCGGCCCTGGTCAGCTTCGTGTCAAGGTGCAGGGGGCCCTGCTCGGAGTGGGTGATGTAGGGCAGGTTGATCTGGGACTCGGTGGAGCTGGAGAGCTCGATCTTGGTCTTCTCCGCGGTCTCCCGCAGCCGCTGCAGCGCCATCTTGTCCTTGGACAGGTCGGTGCCGTAGCTGTTCTTGAAGTCCTTGACCAGCCAGTCCACGATCCGCTGGTCCCAGTCGTCACCACCGAGGTGGTTGTCACCACTGGTCGCCTTGACCTCGACGACGCCTTCGCCAACCTCGAGCAGGGAGACGTCGAAGGTACCGCCACCGAGGTCGAAGACCAGGATGGTGGCCTCGTTCTCCTTCTCCAGGTGATAGGCCAGCGCAGCGGAGGTCGGCTCGTTGATGATGCGCAGCACGTTCAGGCCCGCGATCTGGCCCGCCTCCTTGGTCGCCTGCCGCTGGGCGTCGCTGAAGTACGCGGGCACGGTGATCACGGCGTCCGTGATCGTCTCGCCCAGGTAGGCCTCGGCGTCTCGCTTCAGCTTCTGCAGGATGAAGGCGCTGATCTGCTGCGCGGTGAACTTCTTGCCGTCGATCGTCACGGTCCAGTCGGTGCCCATCTGACGCTTGACCGAACGGATAGTCCGGTCCACGTTGGTCACTGCCTGGCGCTTGGCGACCTCGCCGACGAGCACCTCGCCGTTCTTGGCGAAGGCGACCACGGAAGGTGTGGTCCGCGAGCCCTCGGCGTTCGCGATGACGGAGGGCTCTCCGCCCTCGAGGACGGCGACGACGGAGTTGGTCGTCCCCAGGTCGATGCCTACCGCACGTGCCATTTGTTAGTCCTTATTGGTGTCGAGGTTCTGGTCTCGAAGGTTGAGCCTTGTCCGCTCAAGTTTGCCACGGTGAGCACCGCATGGCAAATGACTTGAGCCATACCGACTCAACTCTGCTCGCCGTCCAGGTATTCCGCCGTCGAGAGCTAGGCGCCGAGGTACGGGCACCCCGAAAGCCCCTGAATCCGGCAAAACACCCCTGGCGTGGCAGGCGCGGGCCTTGCGGCCACGACCGGTCAGGGAGCGGCAGGCTCCGGCGGGCTACCGGCCAGACGGCGCACTCCGATGTGCAACCGGATCCGGTCAGGAGCGCCGTCCAGCACGCCGCCAGCCGGGTCGTCTACCCCGGCCGACCTCACGATGTCCCGGTCGGGGCGCAGGCACTCCCTGACCACCAGCACGCACAGCAGCAGCACAGCGCCGAACCGCGCGAGCACGGCAGTGAAGTACAGGCCCGCGCCTATGCCGCCGTTGTTAGCGCCGACGGTCTCGGTGATGAGGTACGCCCAGATCGCGTAGAAGTACCCGACTTCGGCGATCTGCCAGATCGCGTAGCCGACCAGCTTCGGGCGGGCCAGCACGACGAGTGGCACCAGCCAGACCACGTACTGCGGCGACCAGACCTTGTTGGTCAGCAGGAACGCCGCGGTGACCAGGAACGCGAGCTGGGCGAGCCGCGGCCGCCGCGGCGCGGCGAGCGCCAGCACGCCGATGGCCGCGCAGGCCAGCGCGAACAGGCCTGCCGACATCAGGTTCAGCAGCGGCACGGAGTAGGAGCCGACGACCGGCCACCCCATGTACTGGAAGAAGTACCAGATCACGCCCCAGTCTGCGCCGCGGCTGCTGCTGAAGGTGTAGAAGTACGACCAGCCCTGCGGGGCGATGATCGCGATCGGAAGGTTGACCACCAGCCACGCCACGGCGGCCGCGGCGGTCGTCGTCCAGAACGTTCGCAGCCGCCCGGCACGCAGCGCCAGCAGGAACAGCGGCCATAGCACCACGATCGGGTAGAACTTGGTCGCCACCGCCAGCCCGAGCAGCACCCCGGCAAGCACCGGTCGCCGGGCGGCCCACGCGGCCAGCGCCAGCATGGTCAGGCCCATCGCGATCAGGTCCCAGTTGATGTACGCCGACAGGATCAGCGCGGGAGACAGCGCGACGAGCAGGGCGGTCCAGCGGCGTGACGGCCCGGCGCAGTAGGCCGTCGCCAGCACGCCGACGATGAGGAAGACGGCCAGCAACGCGACGGTGACATCGAAGAACTGCAGGCCCCTGGTGAACGGGTTGGAGATCGTGTGGACGACCCACGCCGCACCCTGCATGACAGCACCAATGATCACCGGGTACTCGACGTGGTGATCGAGGTAGGGGATCTTGCCGCTGGCCAGCCCCTCGTCGAAGTAGAGCGGATAGATGTC
>JASIGS010000350.1 GCA_030052355.1 Streptosporangiaceae bacterium
TGCTGGCGGCTCGAGGCCGGCCTGGACGCGGGCAA
The DNA here is from genome assembly GCA_030052355.1 of Streptosporangiaceae bacterium. Next base: position 36 of record JASIGS010000350.1, read on the forward strand.
GGACGCTGACGTGGCCGGGTACTGGCTCGCGCAGCACGCGCCGGCCGCGCTGCGGACTTGCCACCACCTGCACGGCGGCCTCGGCATGGACGTCAGCTATCCGCTGCCGCAGTACTCGGCTCTGGTCACCGACCTGGTCAGCCTCGTCGGCGGCGCCGACTACCGGCTGGACAAGCTCGCCGCGCGGGAGGCGCCGTGTTCGTCGAGCTGACCGACGCCCAGCACACACTGCGCGACGAACTCCGCGCGTACTTCGCCACGCTGATCGGACCGGACGAGCGTGCGGCGATGCTGACGCAGCGGCACGGCGCCGTCTACCGCGAAGTTGTCAGCCGGATGGGCCGAGACGGCTGGCTCGGCGTGGGCTGGCCGGCCGAGTACGGCGGCCGCGGGTTCGGCCAGGTGGAGCAGCAGATCTTCGTGAACGAGGCAGCGCGGGCCGACGTTCCGCTGCCGTCGGTGACACTCCAGACGGTCGGGCCGACCCTGATGGTCCACGGCAGCCAGCAGCAGAAGGACTTCTTCCTGCCGAAGATCCTGGCCGGCGAGGTGCACTTCGCGATCGGCTATACCGAGCCCGGCTCCGGCACCGACCTTGCCTCGCTGACCACGCGCGCCGTGCTGGACGGTGACTGCTACGTGGTGAACGGCCAGAAGATCTTCACCACGGGCGGCCACGACGCGGACTACGTGTGGCTGGCCTGCCGGACCGACCCCGGCGCGCCTCGGCACAAGGGGCTGTCGATCCTGATCGTGGACACCACAGATCCCGGCTACTCCTGGACGCCGATCATCACGCACGACGGGGCGCATCACGTCAACGCGACGTACTACGCCGACGTCCGGGTGCCGGTCACGATGCGCGTCGGTGCGCAGAACGAAGGCTGGCGGCTCATCACGTCCCAGCTCAACCACGAGCGGGTGATGCTCGGCCCAGCCGGCCGGCTCGGCGCGATGCACGACCGCGTGCACGCCTGGGCGGCCGGACGATCGCTGCTCGAGTTCGCCGACGTGCGCCGCGCCCTGGCCAGCGCCGCTGCCGCCGAGCGGGTGAACGAGCTGCTCAACTGGCAGGTGGCCGCCAGCGACACGCTTGACATCGCGGACGCCTCCGTGACGAAGGTGTTCGGATCTGAGCAGGCTCAGCGGATCGGCCAGGAACTCGCCGAGGTCGTCGGCAGGCACGGCGACCTGGCCGACGACCAGACCGCCGACCTGGCCCGCTGGCTCGACGTGCAGAACAAGCGGAACACTGTCCTGACGTTTGGCGGAGGAGTGAACGAGGTGCAGCGAGAGCTGATCGCGACGGCCGGCCTGAAGCTGCCGAGGGTGCCCCGGTGACCGCCTCCGACGAGACGATCCTGGCGGCCGCCGCGCGGGTGAAGGCCGCGGGCCAGGGCTCGCCTCGGCTCGCCAGGGACCCCGTGAACATGGCGGCCATCCGCACCTGGACCGACGCGATGGGCGACGCCAATCTGCTGTACACCGACGCCGAGTTCGCAGCGCGGTCCGGGCACGGCCAGCCGGTCGCGCCGCCCGCGATGATCCAGGTCTGGACGATGCCCGGCTTGCGCCCGGCAGAAGCCGGCGAGGGCGACGCGGCCGAGAGCGACGCCGATCCGCTCGGCCAGATGATGACGGTACTGGACGAGGCCGGGTTCACCTCGGTCGTGGCGACCAACTGCGACCAGGCCTACGGGCGTTACCTGCGCCACGGCGAGTTGCTCAGCCTCCGCGCCGAGCTGACCGACGTCACCGGGCCGAAACGCACCGCCCTCGGCGAAGGCTGGTTCGTGACCACCAGGAACGTCTGGTACTCCGGCTCTGAGCCGGTAGCCGAGATGGACTGGCGGGTGCTGAAGTTCCGTCCCGGGGGAACTCTGCCAGCCGACGGCAGCGACACCGGGGCGAGCACCGTCATGCGGCCGCCGGTCTCCCCGGACACCGAGTTCTTCTGGGCGGGCACTCGCGCTGGCGAACTGCGGATCCAGCGCTGCGGCCGGTGCGGCGCGCTTCGCCACCCGCCCGGTCCCGCGTGCCTGAGCTGCGGGTCACTTGAGAAACCTGACTATCAGGTCGCCGCGGGCACCGGCTCTGTGTACAGCTTCGTGGTGCATCACCATCCGGCGGTGCCGGGCAAGAAGCCGCCGTTCGTGGTCGCGCTGGTCGAGTTGACGGAGGGCGTGCGCATGCTGGGCGAGCTGACCGGCATCGAGCCTGGCAAGGTTGAGATCGGCATGCCCGTCCTGGTCGGCTTCGACCGCGTCGACGACGAGCTGACCATGCCGGTATGGCGGCCGGCCGGACAACTGTCGCTGCCAGCACTGTCCATCGAGATCACGCCGACCGTCGTGATCTCGACCGCGCTGGCGACGCGCGACTTCTATCCGGCGCACCACGACCGGGACTTCGCCACGGCGACCGGCAACAGCGACATCTTCCTCAACATCCTGACCACGACCGGTCTCGTGCAGCGCTATGTGACCGACTGGGCAGGTCCGGACGCGATCGTGCGCGCCATCTCGATCAGGCTCGGGGTGCCGTGCTACGCCGGCGACACGCTGACGTTTTCCGGCCGCGTCACCGACACCGACGGCGGCGAGCAGGTTGTCACGGTCACCGGCCGCTGCGCTCTCGGCGACCACGTCACCGGCACGGTCAGGCTGCTGCTAGCCCGGGGGGCACAGTCGCCCCTGGGGACACCCCAGACCCCGATGGCCGGACCCCCGGGGCAGGGAGGCACCGCATGAACGCAGCGGCGATCGCCGGGATCGGCGCGACGGAATTTTCCAAGGACTCGGGGCGCAGCGAGCTCAAGCTCGCCGTGGAGGCTACGCGCGCCGCGCTGGACGACGCCGGGCTATCCGGTGCCGACGTGGACGGGCTGGTCACGTTCACCATGGACAGCACCGCCGAGATCGCGGTAGCGCGCGAGATCGGTGCCGGAGAGCTGACGTTCTTCAGCCAGATCGGTTACGGCGGCGGTGCCGCGTGCGCGACCGTGCATCAGGCCGCGATGGCGGTCGCGACCGGCGCTGCGAAGGTCGTGGTCTGCTACCGCGCGCTGAACGAGCGGTCCGGCCGCCGGTTCGGCCA
>JASIGS010000351.1 GCA_030052355.1 Streptosporangiaceae bacterium
AGGCGCTCCCGGCGTCGACACCCAGGGTGACCGTCGTGCAGGCCGGGCGTCCCGTCGGTTACACGCCTCGCTCCAGCAGCGGGCTGACCAGCTACGAGCGTGTGCTCACCCGGGCGGGGCTCGGACCTGTGGCAGGCATCGATGAGGCCGGGCGCGGAGCCTGCGCCGGGCCGCTGGTAGTCGCGGCGGTCGCGCTCCGGCCCTCCCGCCTGGCCGGGCTGACCGAGCTCGCCGACTCCAAGGCGCTGACCGCGCTGGCCAGGAACCGCGCCTACCGGCAGGTCATGCGCGCCGCGCTGGCCTGGAGCGTGGTCGTCATACCGGCCAGCGACATCGACAGGCTCGGGCTGCACGTCTGTAACGTGGCCGGGATGCGGCAGGCGCTGGCCAGGCTGGGTACCAAGCCCGGCTACGTCCTCACCGACGGCTTCCCGGTGCGCGGCCTGGCTACCCCTGCCCTGGCAATGTGGAAGGGTGACCAGGTTGCCGCGTGCGTCGCGGCGGCCTCCGTAGTGGCCAAGGTCACACGGGACGCGATGATGTGCGACCTCGGCGACGAGTTCCCCGAATACGGATTTTCCCGTCATAAAGGGTATTCAACTCCGAGTCACATGAAGGCGCTGGCCGAGCACGGCCCGTGCCGCGAGCACAGGCGCTCGTTCGTGAACGTGCGGGGCAGTGAACTGGCGGCCGTGGAGGAGGGCCTGGACAACTCCGCCGCGGCCAACTCGTGCGACCTGCCTGGCAGTGGGCAGAATGGCCCTATCGTTGAGGTCATCGATGAACATGGCTGGCCGACGGCAGGTCTCGTGGCAGCGGTCCGCGAAGCCTGATCGGAGGGGAGAACATGAGCGCGGAGGATCTCGAAAAGTACGAAACCGAGATGGAGCTTCAGCTCTACCGCGAGTACCGGGACGTTGTCGGGCTGTTCAGCCATGTCGTGGAGACCGAACGCCGCTTCTACCTCACGAATCAGGTCGAGCTCGAGGTTCACACGGCCGAGAACGGCGAGGTGTTCTTCGAGGTCACGATGCATGATGCCTGGGTGTGGGACATGTACCGCCCCGCGCGTTTTGTGAAGAATGTGCGCGTCGTCACATTCAAGGACGTGAACGTCGAGGAACTAGCCAAGAGTGATCTGGACATTCCCGATCCCAAGTAGCGCCTTCGCGCTGCAGTTAGCCCACACCGGGCACGTGCTCGACGCTGAATTCGCCTGAGGCCGCTCGCAGCACCCCGACGGCGTCGATCCTGATCTGGTCGAAGACCAGGCCGTGCGACCGTACCCAGGCCACCGCGAGCCGCCGGAGCCGGAACGCCTTGGGCCTGGTGATCGCCTCGATCGGCGTGCCGAACCGGACGCCTGACCTGGTTTTGACCTCACATATAACCAGGGTCCGGCCGTCCAGGGCCACGATGTCGATCTCCCCGTCCTTACAGCGCCAGTTGCGCGCCAGGATCTCCATCCCGGCAGCCGCCAGGAAGTCGGCGGCCAGTTGCTCGCCTTCCGTCCCGAGCTGATCTTTCGCCTGCATCCTTTGACCACCTCCGACGCGACCTTGCCGCAGCAGCGCCGGCGCGTGCCACTGCCGGCGACTCGCTGTGGATAACCCAGGCCCGGTGCCGCGAGCGGTGCACAAGTGCGGCGGGTACACCAGGCAACGGTGGATAACCTGCCGCGTTCCAGGGGGTGCGAGATGCGGGTAGGACTGCATGCTCTCGGCATCGGCTCCGGCGGGAGGCCGGAGGTCATCAGGGCGGTTGCGCAGGCTGCCGAGGAAGCTGGATTTGCCACCTTGTGGGCGGGCGAGCACGTCGTGCTCGTCGACTCGCCGGCCTCCCGGTACCCGTACTCTGCCGACGGCCGCCTCGCCGTGCCCGCCGACGCGGACTGGCTTGACCCCATGCTGGCGCTGACCTACGCCGCGGCCGCGACCAGCAGCATCGGGCTCGCGACGGGCGTGCTGCTCCTGCCTGAGCACAACCCGGTCCTGGTCGCCAAGCAGGCCGCCACGCTGGACGTGCTGTGCGGCGGGCGGCTGACGCTCGGCATCGGCATCGGCTGGTCCGCCGAGGAATTTGCCGCGCTTGGCGTTCCGTTCCGCAACCGCGGTCGGCGCGCCGAAGAGTACGTGACAGCGATCCGCGCGTTGTGGTCGCAGGACGTCGCCTCGTTCCACGGCGAGTTCGCCAGCTTCGACCGCGTGCGCGTCAACCCCAAGCCGGTGGGTGGCCGGCCGATTCCCATCGTGGTCGGGGGCAACAGCGACGAGGCGTTGCGGCGGGCGGCCGCGTTCGGAGCTGGCTGGTACGGCTTCAACCTTCCGGCCGCCGACGTCGCCGAACGCGTCAGCCAGCTAGCCGGGCAGTGCCAGCGGCACGGGCGCCGGCCGGACGAGCTGATCGTCGCGGTGGCGCTCAGCGACGGCGGCCCGGCCGCGCTGTCCGGCCTCGCTGCGGCGGGCGTTACCGAGCTGGTCCTGGTGGGGTCGCCGCCAGCCGATCCCCATGATGCTGCCGCCTGGACCGCCGACCTGGCGGCACGCTGGATACCGGAAGACTCGGCGGCGCAGCGAGCTCGCGGGTCTGCGGCGTCTACCGGCCGGCCGCGCTGACGGCCAGCGCATCAGGGATGCAGCGGGCACCCAAGCCCCACCATCGGGCTCAAGCTCATGCGGTTTCGCCGGGCACGACCAGGCCACATTCGTATGCGAGCACGACCGCCTGAGCGCGGTCTCGCAGGCCGAGCTTGGCCAGGATCCGGCCGACGTAGGTCTTGGTCGTCTGCGTGGCGATGACGAGGGTTTCGCTAATCTCGGCGTTGGACAGGCCGCGGGCGATGAGCTTCAGCACCTCGGTCTCGCGATGGGTGAGCGCATCCAGGGCGGCAGGAGACGGCGTGGCCTCCTGCCGTGGCCGCCGGGCAAAGTCGGCGATGAGGCGCCGCGTCACCGACGGGGCGAGCAGCGCGTCGCCCGCTGCCACGATGCGGACCGCCTGCACGAGCTCGGCGGCCGTGGCGTCCTTGAGCAGGAATCCGCTGGCGCCAGCCCGCAGCGCCTCGTAGACGTAGTCGTCCAGGTCGAAGGTGGTGAGCACGAGCACCCGCGGCCGGCTGTCGTGAGCCGTACCGCGCAGAATCTGCCGCGTCGCTGCGAGCCCGTCCAGCACTGGCATCCGGACGTCCATCAGGACTATGTCCGGCTGCAGCTGCTGCGACAGCCGCACCGCCTCGGCCCCGTCGGCGGCCTGCCCCACGACCAGCAGGTCAGGCTGCGCCGCGAGGACGGCGGCAAAGCCCTCGCGGACCATTGCCTGATCGTCCACGATCAGGCAGCGCGTGCTCACGCCGTGTCGCCAAGCGGGAGAACTGCCGACACGACGAAGTCGCCATCCGGTGCGGGCCCGGCTGAGAAAGAGCCTCCGAGCACGGCGACGCGCTCGCGCATTCCAGCCAGACCGAGCCCGGACCCTCGTTCCCTAAAAAGGGCTGAGGAGGGCAAGCCCGGTCCATTCGAGACCCGCAGCACCACCGCATCGCGCTGCTGGCTCACGGACACGGTGACCACCGCTCCCGGGGCGTGCTGGCTCGCGTTGGACAGCGACTCCTGCACGATCCGGTAGGCGCAGATACCGACGCCCGACGGTACCGGGGAGAACGCGCCCGGCGTCGACAACTCGACCGCCAGGCCGGCCCGGCGAGCGGCGTCGACGAGCGCAGGTACGTCGCCGAGCTGGGGTTGCGGCGCGAGCGCTGCGGGTTCGTCGTGCCGCAGGACGCCGAGCAGACGTCGCATGTCCGCGAGTGCCTCGCGAGCCGTGGCGCCCAGCGAGCCGAACTCGGCCTTGGCAGGTTCGGGCAGGCCGCCGATGCGGTAGGGCGCCGTCTCGGCCTGGACGGCGATGAGTGACATGTGGTGGGCGACCACGTCGTGCAGTTCGCGCGCGATTCGGGTGCGCTCCTCCAGCACGGCGCGGTGGGCCCGTTCGGCCTCGGTGAGCTCGGCCTGCTCCGCCAGGTCACGCTGTGCCCGCAGCCGAAGGCCGATGCTGTCCACCGCGATCACCGCGGCGGTAAACAGGAGCGTGGCGCTCAGCGGACCGTTCGGGTTGGCCACCCTGGCCTGCAGCCACAACGACCACGGGATCAGCGTCAGCGCCCACATCCACCACAGAACCGGCCGCTCGAAGCGGATGCCGGCCACGCAGATGGCGACGAACACGGTCAGTACTTGCGGCGGTCCCCACGGCCAGCCGCCCCACCAGTGACCTGGCACCAGCGGCACCAGCACAAGGCCGAGCCAGCCGAGCCGCCAGGCCAGCAGGGGATACCGGGCGACCAGGCCCAGCGGCAGCACCGCAGCGACGGCCACGGCAGCCTGCCACAGGGTGCGCTGCGAGAGGATGGGACCGGAGGCGGATGACCGCGCGATCGCGGCGTGCATGGTCGCCACGTTGACGACGCACAGCGCCAGCGTCAGCGCCGCCAGCGCGACCACTGCCGTTATGTGCTCCCGCGGTGTGCGCTGGTGCCACGTGACGGGCCTGTCGGCCGCCGCCAGCACCGTGTTCAAAGCCGCGCCCGCGTTCTTGGCGATGAGGCGAGCACTCTCCCGGGCGCGCGTGATCCTCGGGGCGCCGCCGGGGATCGGTCTCACGGTCCCAAGGTTAGGCGGGCCACGGCCAGGTCGTCGTCAACCCTGAGTGGTCATACCCGGGTATCAGCCAGGGCGGCTTTCTTGCGGCCTTACCCCGCTGGTAGCAGGCGTCATTGCGGTCCGTGGCGTGACGACCGGGCGGCCGTCCGGCTGCCATCGTCGAGCTGCACTCGACCTGCCACAGGGAGCACACCATGAACGTCGAGATGACCGGCCTGACCCGCCGGTTCGGGCGCACGGCCGCGGTAGCCGGGGTTGACCTGAGCGCGGGTCCGGGAGTCTTCGGCCTGCTCGGCCCCAACGGGGCGGGCAAGACCTCGCTGCTGCGCGTGATGGCCACTGCGATCCCGCCGAGCTCGGGCCAGCTGAGATTGCTCGGTCGCGATCCGTCCCGGTACGAACCGCGTCACCAGATCCGCCGCCGGCTCGGGTACCTGCCGCAGAGCCTGGGCTACTACCCGGGCTTCACGGTGACCGAGTTCGTGGAGTACTTCGCTTTACTCAAGGAGGTGCCCGCTGCCCAGGTGCCTGCTGCCGTCGCGGCGGCGATCGGGCGAGTTGAGCTCGGCAGTCAGGCCAAGACCAGGCTGCGCAGCCTGTCCGGAGGCATGCTGCGCCGGGTCGGGATCGCGCAGGCCATCGTCAACGACCCGGAGCTGCTACTGCTGGACGAGCCAACGGCCGGCCTTGACCCGGAGCAGCGGATCGCTTTCCGCGGTCTGCTCCGCGACATGGGACAGAGGGCCACGGTCGTCGTCAGCACGCATCTCGCCGAGGACGTCGGCGCCGCGTGTCACCAGGTCGCGGTCATGAACCAGGGAAGGATCATCTTCCACGGCAGCCCGGCCAGGCTCGCCGAGAGAGGCGAGGGCCACGGCGTCGGCGACGGACCGGTGGAGCGCGGATACAGCGCGGTGCTGCAGGCGGCTCGGTCATGACCGCCTCGGGCGCCGGCCGCTTGCTCAGGCCGGCTAGCAGAGATCGCCGGCCAGCACCGGCGGGCGGACGGCTCCTGGCCGGCAGCCGCCTGCTGGCCGCCAGCCGCCTGCTGCGGCTCGAGCTACGCCACAACGCCATGCTGTGGGTCCTGCCGCTGGCCATCGGCCTGTTCTGGTTCATCACGTACCGCAAGGTGGTGGCCATGCCGCCGCTGTGGAACGTGCGGTCCGCGCAGACGCAGGGCGGAGTGCTTGCCGACTTCATCACGCCGGTCGTCGGTGCCGCTGCCTGGATGGGATCTCGGGAAGCGCGCCGCGGTGCGGTCGACCTGCTCGAGACCGTCGCGAGGCCGCGGCTTACGAGGTTGCTGGCCGCCTGGGCGGCAACGACCTGCTGGGCGGTCGTCGGCTGCCTGGTCTGCGTGGCAGCGGTGTACTGGGAGACGTCTCGGCACGCGACCTGGGGTGGTCCGCTGTGGTGGCCGGCCGCGGTCGCGGTCGCGAGCATGCCGGCCCTCGCCGCGCTCGGGTTCGCCGCGGGCAGGCTCGCTCCCAGCCGGCTGACCGCGCCGATAGCCGGGGTCGCCGCCTTCTTCGTGCTCGCCCTCAGCACCGAACTGATCGTCGGCAGCCGGTCGTACTGGCAGGTCTCGCCGATCGTCACCGGACCGTGGGACATCGGGACGGACCCCGGCGTCGCCACTTTCTACCCCTACCTGCCAGACCTAGCGATAGCCCAGCTCATGTTCCTGGCCGGGCTGACTGTGGCGGTCGTCGCCGGCGTGCTGGGGCTCCGCCGCGGCTCGGGCGCGAGGTGGATGCGGGCAGTTGCAGCGTCCGCCGCGGCAGCGGGCGTGGCGGCGGCCGGCACCGCCGTCGCGCTGGCAGGCACGGGCAGCCTGGACGCGCACGGCATGCTCGCGATCCCGGCACTGCATGACTCCGCCGATGACCGTGCGCTCCGGTTCACTCCGGTGTGCAGCCGGACCGCGATCCCGGTGTGCGTGAACCCTGCCTATGCCGTCTACCTGCCGGTTGTGACGGCCGCGCTGAAGCCCGTACTCGACGAGGTCGCCGGCCTCCCCGGAGCGCCGGTGCGCGTCAGCCAGGCCGCCGCGACCTACCGGCAGGGACCGGGTAACTCGGTGGCCATCTCGCTGACCGGGTCCGCCATCAGCGGGAGCCCGCCGGTCGACCACATCATCCTGCCCGGTCAGTTGCCGGGTCCGGCTGTGAGCGGCGACCAGCTTGGCAGCGCGGTTCGGTCCGGTGCAGGAGCGCAGATCGTCGCCGACCTGGCCGGTGACGGCCCGCGAGCCTCCGCCGCACAGCAAGTCGTGGCGGCAGCGCTCATGAAGGCGGCGGACCTCCCGCCCCAGGACCTGGCCGGCCCCACGCCGGGCCGGCCGTGCCGGCCGGATCCATCGACAGTTTGCGCGGCGGCTGTGCCGTCCCGGCGACTCGGCCTTCCCGGCCAGGCGTCGGCGGGACTGAGTGCAGGGCCGGCCCTCGCCGCGCTGCGGCGTTTCGAGGCCCTGCCGGCCGCGGTCCGGCGCGCCTGGCTGAAGCGGCACCTGACCGCGCTTCGAGCGGGCCTGGTGACCCTGAAGGAGCTGCCATGATGGCTGGCCGGCCTGCAGATGCGCGCGAAGCAAACTGGGCCCGCGCGATTCGGGGCGCGCGTCCGGCGCGCGATCGGGCGCGGCTCGCACGGCTGCACCTGGCGAGCAGGAGGGTCCCGGCGGCCGTCGCCCTGATAGTCGGCTGCGCCGCCGCGCTGAGGGTCGCGCTGAGCTGGCACTGGGACACCTACGGGGCACTGCAGCTACCGCTGGTTTTCGAGACCTTGTGCGCCGCGGCGGTGGTGACGTGCGCGGGTAGCCCGTTTGGGGAGCCGGAACGGGTCGCGGGTCGGCAGCTGCCGTTCCTGCGGCTGGTGACCGTGGTCGCGATGTGTGCGGCGGCCGTCGCTGCGCTGGCCGCAGCGGGAGCCGGCGCGCACATGTCAGGCGGCACGCTCGACGTGCTGCGTAACGTGACGGGGATAACTGGCCTCGGCCTGCTGTGCGCGGCAGTTGCCGGCGCTGGGCTTGCCTGGGCGGGGCCGACCACCTACCTGCTCGTCGGCGTGTACGCGCTGTACACCCAGTGGCACGGTCCGGCGCTCAGCACGCCGTGGGTCTGGCCCGCCCGCCCGCCGCACGACATCGGCGGTTGGCTGTGTGCCGGGCTGGTATTCGCGGCCGGACTGGTGATTGTCACGGCTCGCGGAGCTCGCGATCCGGCGGGTGAGGCGGGCTGAGTACTGTCCGGGACGGTCGTTAACGGCGGCTCCCCCGGCGCCGCCCGCCCCGCCTCACGCAGCCGGACTGACGTAGCGGAAGGCGCACGTCACGATCCGCTGACGCCAAGGTCGTCCGAGTAGCCCGCCGCTAGCCGCTCCCACTGGGGGGTCGGGCGCCCGTTGACGCGCCACTGCTCACCGGCGCCCCGCCAGAACTGGGGCCACCCGGCCGGAGAGTGCTCGAAGGCTTCCTGACGGCCGTACACAGTCATGTCGAGCAGACCGTACACAGACCCCATGGCCTCGGTGGCCCGGCCGGTAGTCCAGTAGGTCTCGAACACCCGATCGCCGTCGCGCAAGTAGCAGACAATCATGCCGAACCAGCGCCCGGCGATTAGCGCGTCGGCGGAGTCCTTGATTGAGTACCAGGGCATCTGGTAGCCCATGAACTCGCGGTAACGGGCGCTCTCCTCGTACGGTCCCTCGGAGAAGGTGGCGAAGGTGACGTCGCGCGAGTGCAGGTACGGCAGACTGCGGACCTGTCCGTTGCAGAACGTGCAGCCCTCGCACTGATCCTGGGCGGGCTTGCCGGTGTGCCACATGTGGAAGTACCCGATGAGCTGGCGGCGGCCCTCGAACACCTCAAGCAGCGAGACCGGCCCGTGCTCGCCGGTCAGCGGGATCGTGGCATCCACCTCGACCATCGGCAGCCGCCGCCGGGCCGCCGCGATGGCGTCCCCTTCCCGGGTGTGAGCCTTCTCCCGCACCAGCAGCTCGTCCAGCTGCGCCTGCCAGGTGGCCCGGTCGGTAACCGCGGGCGTCGGTGCGGCACTCTCCGCTACCGGTCCCCGCTCGTTCCACGGCTCTTCGCTCATGATCGCCTCCGCGCGTTGTTCGTCTGGAGCAGCCTGAGAGACCAGACGGCCAGCGGGCTTGAAACTAATCGGCTGCGCCGTCCCCCGCATAGGTCGGGGTAGGCCGCTGGCTCTGACAATCTGGCCGTGCTTTCCACAGCGCCGGCGCGCGCAGTGCGGGTCATCCACAGCCGCGTCCCTGGCAGCCATCTCGCGGCGCGCTTTCCGGAACCGTCGGCTGCGGAGGTGGTGCCGGATGGCTCTCGCGCGGACCCACGCCATTGCCCTGGTCGGAGTCCAGGGCCACATGGTCGAGATCGAGGCCGACATCGAGAACGGTCTGGTCGCGCTGCTGCTCGTCGGCCTGCCTGATACCGCACTGCGCGAGGCCAGGGACCGGATCAGGTCAGCCATCGTCAACTCCGGGGAACAGTGGCCGCAGCGGCGGATCACCGTCGGGTTGTCCCCGGCGAGCCTGCCTAAACGCGGCGCCGGTTTCGACGTCGGCATCGCGGTGGCGATACTGGCCGCGGCCGGCTCGGTGCGCGCGAGATCCATAGCGGACCTGGTCTTCGTCGGCGAGCTTGGACTGGACGGCCGACTCCGCCACGTTCCTGGCGTGCTGCCGTCCATCGCCGCCGCGGCGGCCGCCGGATTCCGCCGGGTCATCGTTCCGCCAGAGAACGTGCAAGAAGCGGCGCTCGTACCCGGCATGCAAGTCATTTCGCCGCCGAACCTGACGGCGTTGCTCGGCTGGCTATCAGGAAGCGGGTCGGAGCGCGCGGAGGCTGCGGTGCGTGTGATCGAATCCGGCGACGGCCTCAGAGCAGCCGCGCAAGACAGCCTGCTTGGCAGCGAACCGCAACCGCGAGAGCCGGTCCGCAGCACCCTGGCCGACCCTCAGGGCGGCCGGACGGCGGGTGCCTCCCGCCAGTACCGCGACCTAGCCGACGTGGTCGGCCAGCCAGTGGCGCGGCGAGCAGCCGAGATCTGCGCCGCGGGCGGCCACCACATGATGCTGCTCGGCCCGCCCGGAGTCGGCAAAACGCTGCTGGCGGAGAGGCTGCCGACGATCATGCCGCCGTTGGAGCCGGCTGCGGCGCTTGAAGTCAGCGCCATCCACTCCGTTGCCGGGATGCTGTCTGCTTCCAGGCCGCTGGTGACCGAGCCGCCGTTCTGCGCGCCGCACCACACCGCCACCAAGGCCGCCATCGTGGGGGGCGGCAGCGGTGTCATCCGGCCCGGAGCGGCGTCGCTGGCACATCACGGCTGCTTGTTCCTGGATGAGGCGCCGGAGTTCGACAGGGACGTGCTGGACGCGCTCAGGCAGCCACTTGAGTCCGGTGAGGTGGTCATCGCCCGGTCGGGCCTGACCGCGCGGTTCCCGGCGCGGTTCACCCTGGTGCTGGCGGCCAACCCGTGCCCGTGCGCCAGGACCGCTGCTGCCGGAGACGCTTGTACCTGCACGCCGCTGGCCAGGCGGCGCTACATGGCGAAGTTGTCAGGGCCGCTTCTTGACCGGGTGGACGTCAAGGTCGAGCTGCTGCCGGTGGGCCGCGCCGAGCTGCTGAGCGACCGCAAGCTGGCCGAGCCGAGCGCGGTGGTGGCGGTCAGGGTCACGGCAGCCCGGCAGCGCGCCGCCCGCAGGCTGGCTGGCACCCGATGGCGGCTCAACGCCGAGATTCCCGGCAGTGAGCTGCGCCGCAGCTTCCGCCCCACGGCGGGCGCGCTCGCTCCGCTCGAGCGGGCCATGGACCTGGGTCAGATCAGCGCGCGCGGCGCGGACCGCATCATCCGGATGTCGTGGACGCTGGCTGACCTGGCCGGCGTGGAGAAGCCGCGCACCGAAGAGGTCGGCTATGCGCTCGCCCTGTGGCTGGGAGTCGGGCTGTGAGCCGGCCCGACCACACCGGTCACAGGAACGGCCGTCCGGCGATGTCCGGGCCGCCCTCACGGTCCCTGGTAAGGAAGTAAGAGCCAATCGCCGCGTACGCGGTGTCCAGATAGTTGGTGTGGTTGGCTGCGGTATTGATGTCACGGAACGCTTTCTCGATCGGACGACCTCGGTAGACGGCGCTCGATCCGGCCATGTCGAAGATGAGGCTGACTGCCTCCTTCGCCGATCTAACGGCGAAGATGTTCGCCTCGCGCAGGCGGACCCGCAGTTCGAGTGCCAGTTCTGAATGCGCCTTGGCGTCCTCGTAGGCGGCGCGCACGGTCCCGTGGAGCAGCGACCGCGCGGCGCGAATGAGGACGTCGGCACGGGCAAACGCGATCTGGTGAGCCTGCATGTGTCCCATCGCCGCTTGCCGCGCGGACCCCGCGGGCGGCCCGGAGTTGACGGCGTCCACGAACGACTCCAGCGCAGCTGAGGCGACGCCGAGCGCGTGCGCGCCGTGACCCACTTCCGGCATCTCCTTAATGCGAAGCAGCGCCCGGTCGTAAACCGGCGCGGCATAGAACCCCGGGTTGACCTGTTCGTCGGGGACAAAGAGGTCGGATATCTCGAAGTCGCCGCTCCCTGTGCCGCGCAAGCCGAGCCCATCCCACGTATCGAT
>JASIGS010000006.1 GCA_030052355.1 Streptosporangiaceae bacterium
GCCGTCCTGCTGACCAGCGACTGGCACGCGGCCGAGGATCTTCTCCAGGCCAGCCTCGTCAGGCTCTACCGGGCGTGGCCCCGGCTCGACACGAGCGCCGATCCAGACGCCTACCTGCGCCGGATCATCGTGAACATGCACCGCTCGTGGTGGCGGGCTCGATGGCGGCGCGAAGTGCCGGTCGCGGCGCTGCCCGATAGGGCGGACGCGGGTGATCTCGCCGACCAGCAAGCTCTCGGCGCTCTCGTCCGGCAGGCACTCGCCTGCTTGCCACGCCAGCAGCGGGCGGTACTGGCGCTGCGTTACTACGAGGACCTGCCTGAGGCCGCGGTGGCGGAGCTTCTCGGCTGTTCGGCCGGGTCGGTCAAGAAGCACGCGCACCGCGGGCTGCGCGCGCTGCGGCAGCAACTCGGCGGTGAATGGCCCCGGCCCGTGGTCAACCACACGCTAGATGAGCGGCGTGACAGGAGGTGAACCCTTCTTGAAGGAGCCAGACATGCCCGAGTCCGAGCTACAAGTACACGCGCTATTGGCAGCCGCGAACGCCGACATCCCGCCTGGCATAGATCTTCTGCGTGGCGTGCAGGCCCGGCGCTCGGCGCGTCGCACTCGGCCCAGGATCATGTTCTCGGCGGCTGCGGCGATAGTGGCGGCGGCCGCCGCCCTGATCACGCTGACTCTCGTCCAGGCGCCACCCTCGGCACTTGCGCAACTCACCAGCGCCGTCTCCCGCACGGCAGCAGAGAGCTATCACTTCAGCGCGACGATGACCCAGGTGAGGCTACCCAGCAACGGCACGGCCACCACCTCACGGGCGAAGTTCTCCGGTGCGTTCGATCCAGCGCGAAAGGTCGGCGAGGAGACGACACGCACCGGCGCGCAGACGCGCTTCATAGGCAGCTACGTCTACATGTATGCGGGCCCGGGCAGCGGCTTGTCGCTTCCCAGCGGCAAGTCCTGGCTCAGGACTTCCAGCCTCCCGCTATGGGTTCCCGTTACAGCCAGCGGGCACCTGAGGCTCAGCGCAGGACTGCTCAGCGTGGTGGAGACCAGTCCGCAGAACCTGTTCACGTTGCTCGAATCGGTCAGCCAGGTGACCAGTCAGGGCAACGTCTCCGGGCCCGGCTGGACCGGTACCCGGTACGCGTTCTCGGTAGCCTTCGCGCTCGGCCCGGCCCTCAGCGGAAGACCTGCCGCGCACGCCACCGGCACCATTGATGTCGACCAAGAGGGCCGGGTTCGCCAGCTCGACGCGTCCTACACGGTGCCAGCGATAGCATCGACGCCGCTTGAGCGGGGAACGGTCGATATGACTTTCAGTGACTTCGGGGCCCGGGTGTCAGTCTCCGCTCCGCCCGCAACCGAGGTCCTGACTACGGGCCAGGTGAGGGTCCGGCTCGGCTCATAGCGAAGTCTGAAGCAGACAGCCGTCTCGGCCGCAGCCGTTATGGGGGCAATCCCCCAGCTCAGGATGGCAGTTAGCCGGCTGCTGCCGTGAAGCCTCCATCCGTAGCGTGAGCAGGCAGAACGCTCACGCTATTGATGGAGTACCAGATGATCGAGGCCGCTGGTCTCACCAAGCGCTACGGCTCAACCGTCGCGGTGGATGATCTCAGCTTCACCATCAGGCCCGGGGTCGTTACCGGCTTCCTCGGCCCGAACGGCGCAGGCAAGACGACCACGATGCGGCTGATCCTCGGCCTCGACAAGCCGAGCGCCGGGACGGTCACCGTCGGCGGCAAGCCCTACGCGCAGCTCCCCAGCCCGATGCGCGAGGTGGGCGCGCTGCTCGACGCCAGGGCGGCGCACGGCGGCCGCAGTGCCCGCAGCCACCTGCTGTGCCTCGCCCAGACGAACCGCATTCCCGCCAGCCGGGTTGACGAGGTGCTGGGCCTCGTCGGGCTGACCGACGTCGCCGCCAAGCGCTCGAAGGGATTCTCGCTCGGCATGAGCCAGCGGCTGGGCATCGCCACCGCGTTGCTCGGCGATCCGCAGATCCTGATGTTCGACGAGCCGGTGAACGGACTCGACCCCGAGGGCATCCGGTGGATCCGCACCCTCATGCGGTCGCTCGCGGCTGAGGGACGCACCGTGCTGGTGTCCAGTCACCTGATGTCGGAGATGGAGAACACCGCCGACCACCTCATCGTCATCGGCCGCGGCAGGCTTATCGCCGACTGCGGGACCAGCGAGTTCACCGCCGGCAGTGAGCACCAGGCAGTTCTGGTTCGCACACCGCAGCCCGGTGCCCTGGCCGCGGCCATCGCGTCGGCAGGCGGCACGACCAGTGCCGCGACCGGGACCGCCGGAGCCATCGGCGAGGCTGCCATCGAAGTCCGCGGCCTGACCGAGGACCAGGTTGCCGAGCTTGCCTTCGCGAACGGCATCCGGCTGCATCACGTGTCGACGCAACGCTTGTCGCTCGAGCAGGCGTTCATGGAACTCACGGCCGGCAGCGTCGAGTTCCATGCGGACCTCCAGGGCCGGCCGACGGCAGTGAACGGAACGGAGGAGTGACAATGGCACCGGTTACCACGGGCGGAGCCCGTCGCGGCGTCCTGCCTGTCCCGCCCGGGCGAGCGGGCCTCACCGGCGCTCTCCGATCAGAGTTCACCAAGATCCGCTCGGTCCGCTCGACCTACGCTTCACTCGGCGTCCTGCTGCTGGCCGGCCTCAGCTGGGCTGTCATCTTTTGCAC
>JASIGS010000037.1 GCA_030052355.1 Streptosporangiaceae bacterium
CCGGCCTGCGACCGGTGGTCGTGCACGGCGGCGGCCCGCAGATCACCGCGCAGCTTGACCGCCTCGGCATGCCGTCAACGTTCCGTGCGGGCCTGCGGGTCACCACCCCGGAAACCATGGACGTGGTCCGGATGGTGCTGACCGGGCAAGTCAACCGGGAGATCGTCGGGCTGATCAACGAGCACGGACCGTTCGCCATCGGGATCTCCGGCGAGGACGCGAACCTGCTCACCGCCCGCCGCGTGCAGGCCGAGGTCGGCGGCGAGCTCATCGACATTGGCGAGGTCGGTGAGGTGGACGAGGTGAATCCCGGAGCGGTCAGCGCGCTGCTCGCCGACGGACGGATCCCGGTCATCTCCAGCGTCGCCCGCGGCAGCAGCGGCGGGGTGCTGAACGTCAACGCCGACACCGCAGCGGCCGCCATCGCCGTCGCGCTCGGCGCCGCCAAGCTTGTGCTGCTGACCGATGTGGCCGGGCTATACCCCAGCTGGTCGGGTGCAGACGCGACGAGCGCGCTGCGGGCGCGCCCGATCAGCCAGCTGACCGCGGCCGACCTGGCCGAGCTCATGCCTGGCCTGTCCGACGGCATGATCCCGAAGATGGCGGCCTGCCTGACGGCGGTGCGCGGCGGCGTGCCGCGAGCGCACGTACTCGACGGCCGGCTGCCGCACGCGATCCTGCTCGAGATCTTCACCGATTCCGGGATCGGCACGATGGTGGTCCCGGATACCCCGCACGCCGCGGAAGGAGCGCATCATGTCAGCGACTGAGCTACTCCAGGACCGGTATGGCGCCAGCATGATGCTGACGTACGGCATGCCGCCGGTGGCGCTGGCCCGCGGGCAGGGTTGCACGGTCTGGGATGTCGACGGCAACAGCTACCTGGACCTCATCGGCGGCATCGCGGTCAGTGCGCTGGGGCACGCGCACCCGGCGATCGTCGAGGCGGTCACCCGGCAGGTCGGCACGCTCGCCCACGTCTCGAATCTGTTCCTGCACGAGCGCCAGGTGGAGCTCGCCGAGCGACTGGTCGGGCTGCTCGGCACCGATGGCCGGGTGTTCCTCGCCAACTCCGGCGCGGAGGCTAACGAAGCGGCGCTCAAGCTGGTCCGCAAGGCTCAGGGCCCGGACCGGCCCGTCATGGTCGCGGCCGAGCACGGCTTCCACGGCCGGACGATGGGCGCGCTCAGCCTGACCGGCAAGGCGTCGATCCGGGAGCCGTTCGGACCGTTCGGCGTGCAGGTCGTCTTCGTGCCGTACGGGGACGCCGCGGCACTGCAGGCGGCCGTCGGGACGCGGACAGCGGCCGTCTTCCTTGAGCCCACGCTCGGAGAGGGCGGCGTCATCCCGGCGCCAGCCGGGTACCTCAAGGCAGCCAGGGAAGCGTGCGACAAGGCCGGCGCGCTGCTGGTGCTCGATGAGATCCAGAGCGGCATCGGCCGGACCGGGGAGTGGTTCGCCCATCAGAAGGAGGGCGTCCGGCCGGACGTGCTCACGCTGGCCAAGGGCCTGGGCGGCGGGCTGCCGATCGGCGCCTGCATCGGCTTTGGCCGGTGCGGCTCGGCCCTGAGCAAGGGCGACCACGGCAGTACCTTCGGCGGTAACCCGGTCGCGTGCGCGGCGGCCCTCGCCGTGCTGGACACCATCGAGAAGGAGAACCTGCTCGCGCACGTCAAGTCGGTTGGCGAGCACCTCACCACGGGAATCGAGGGAATCGGGCACCCGCTGATCGCTGGCGTGCGAGGCAGCGGGCTCTGGCTGGCGCTCGCGCTCTCCGGCACCGCAGGCACCGCGGTAGCGGCGACCGCCCAGCGGCATGGCTTCCTGGTCAACGCCGTCCAGCCAGACGCCGTCCGGCTGGCGCCGCCGCTGATCCTGTCGGCGGCCGAGGCGGACTCCTTTATCGCGGCGCTGCCCGGCATCCTGGATGCCGCCAGCGTGGTGCTGGTGGGCCAGGAGGGCGGATGAGTTCCGGCCGGGCGGTTCGCCACTTCCTGCGCGACGACGACCTGTCGCCCGCCGAGCAGGCGCGGGTACTGGCGCTAGCAGCGGAGCTGATGGCGAAGCCGCTGTCGCGGCGGCCGCTGGCTGGTCCGCGCGCGGTGGCGGTGCTGTTCGACAAGCCGTCGCTGCGTACCCGGGTGTCGTTCTCGGTGGGCATCGCCGAGCTGGGCGGATACCCCCTGGTGATTGACGCGGGCGGGACGCACGCTGGCCGGGGCGAGACCGTCGAGGACGTAGCCAGGGTGCTGTCGAGGCAGGTCGCCGCCATCGTCTGGCGCACGTTCGGCCAGGACCAGGTGGCGGCGATGGCGGCCGCCAGCAGCGTCCCGGTTGTCAACGCGCTGACCAATGAGTTCCATCCGTGCCAGGTGCTGGCAGACCTGCTGACAATCAGGCAGGCGTACGGCAGGCTGGCAGGTCTGACCCTGACGTTCTTCGGCGACGGATCATCCAACATGGCGCACTCTTACCTGCTTGGCGGCGCGACGGCCGGGCTGCACGTGCGGATCTGCGCGCCCGAGGCGTACCGGCCGTCGGCAGACGTAGTGGCGACGGCCGCCAGCATCGCGGCCCGCACGGGCGGCTCGGTGCAGGTGACCGCCGACGCCAAGGTGGGGTGCGCAGGCGCTGACGTGCTCGCCACCGATGTGTGGACCTCGATGGGCCAGGAAGGTCAGGAAGGCGCCAGGTCTGAGGTCATGGTGCCGTATTCGCTGGATTCTGCGAAGCTGGCCGCCGCCAGCAAGGGCTGCCGCGTGCTGCACTGCCTTCCCGCCCATCGCGGCCAGGAGATCACCGCCGAAGTCATCGACGGTCCTGCCAGCCTGGTGTTCGAGCAGGCGGAGAACCGGCTGCACGCGCAGAAGGCGCTGCTGTGCTTCCTGCTCGACCAGGCCGGCACATGATGACGAGCCCGCTGACCAAGGCGGCCAGGCACGCGCAGATCGCGGCGATCCTGGGCCAGAAGCCAGTCCGCTCCCAGGAGGAGCTCGCAGAACTGCTCGGCGAGCGCGGCGTACGGGTCACGCAGGCCACGCTGTCGCGCGACCTGGAGGAGATTGGCGCCGTCAGGCTGCGCGGCGGTGACGGCGTGCTGGTATACGCGCTGCCGGGGGAGCCGGGTCCGGGCGGCGTGTCGGGTGCGGCCGGATCGCTCGCCGGCGGGCCGTTTGCCCCGTCGGCTGCCGACCCGGCGGCCAGGCTCGCCCGGCTGGCCGCCGAGCTCCTCATCTCCGCGGAGGCGAGCGCCAATCTGGTGGTGCTCCGCACGCCGGCGGGTGCAGCGCAGCTGCTCGCGTCCGCCATCGATCACGCCGACTGGCCGACCGTGCTCGGCACCGTTGGCGGGGACGACACCGTGCTGGTGATCTCCCGGCATCCCACCGGCGGAGCCGAGCTCGCTGCTGCCCTGCTCACGCTGGCGTCCCGGCCCGGCCACGCGGCCGACCGCCGGGATGCGGCGCGCTAGTCACCGGCGGACGGCGCCGAATGATCACGAATGCGTGTCGCCACCTCGGCTCCGAGGAGTTCGAACGCGGCCACCTGCGCCGGAACGGCCCTGGTGAGCATCACCGGCCGGCCCTGGTCGGCGTCGGCAGCGGCAGCCGGGCTGAACGGCACACTGGCCAGCCGGTCCACCAGGCCCCAGATGCTCTCATCCGCCGGGGCGGCCGGGAACATGGGCGTGACCTGCCCGCAGTGCGCGCAGATCAGGCCGCTGAAATTCTCCACGCCGCCGACCGTCACCGCCTTCCGGCGGCGCAGGTCGGCCAGCAGGCGGCGGACGTCCGAGTGCGCGATCACCTGGGGCGTGACGACGACGAGCACGTACACGGGACGGCGGTGCAGCGCGAACACGAACTGCTGCACGTCGGCGGTGCCGGGC
>JASIGS010000352.1 GCA_030052355.1 Streptosporangiaceae bacterium
CGGTTTTAAGAGTTTTGCCTAGTATGAGGACGTTTTGCAGTTAGGTGTACTTGTACTTGCCGGCCGCAGATGTCGAACTGCTCGTGCCGCCAGGGCCGACGACCGTGACGTGGACAGTGCCGGTGCCCTTCGGCGACTTGACCGTGATTTCGGCCGGGGACACGACCTTCAGGCCGGTCGCGCGCTTGGTGCCGAAGTAGACCGCCGTCGCTCCGGTGAAGTCCTTGCCGCGGATCGTCACCTTGGTGCCGCCCCTGGGCGAGCCGCTGGCCGGCGACAACTTCGACACGACCGGAGCCGGCACCACCTCGCCGGTGGTCGCGTCGAGGATGACCGGGGTGTCATGCGGCTTGATCTTGAAGTCGAGCACGCCGCCGGGCGCGTCCAGGCTGCCGGATATCGCGTCGTACGAGCCGCCGCCGATCCGCTTGCCGTGCAGCCAGTTGTCCTCGATGAACTTAATGATGGACGCGGTGTCGGTCAGGTTGCCGCTGATGTAGTTCTGCCGGGTCCACGGGGAGATGACCAGGAGCGGCAGCCGCGGGCCGAAGCCGCACCGGTCCTCCCAGCTGGCGAGCTTGACAGCGACCGAGGAGCACAGCGTGGTGTCACCAACCGTGGTGTCGTCGGAGCCGTTCACGATCGGCGGCTTGACCTGGTCGTACCAGCCGTCGGAGTCGTCGTACGTGACGATGATCGCGGTCGACGGCCAGAACCGCGACTTCTCGATCGCGTTGATGGTGCTGACCAGCCAGTGCTGCTCGTCGATGGGGTCGGAGTAACCAGGGTGCGAGTCCTCGTACGCGGGCGGCTTCAGGAAGCTGACCGCCGGCATGTTCCCGTCCTTCAGCGTGGTGAAGAAGTCCGAGGTGTCGTACTGGTGGTTGGCCTGGTCGGTGCGGCCGATCGCCGCCTCGGAGGTCGGCGGCAAGTGATGCGGGTTGGCCGTGGACTTGTAGAACTGGAACGGGTCGTGGTGCGGGACGTAGTCCACGACGGCGACGTGGCCGATGTTCTCGTGGGCGCTGTCGCACAGCGCGTACCCGGTCTTGCTCTTGGCGGCCGTGGTGGTCGGCGTGAACCCGCCCTGGAACCAGCCCCACGTGATGTGCGCGTCGTTCAGCAGGTTGCCGATGTTCTGGCCGGTCATCACGCCGACCGGGCTGTCGGTCGTGTGGTTGGTGTCCGAGCAGTCGTCGTACGCCGGGTCGAGGTCACCGTAGATCGTGCCGACGCCGCTGGAGTTCACCGATCCGACCACGCCAGGGTCGCTCACCTTCGCCCCTGTGGTCGGGCTGACCGCGTAACCGCCGCCGTCGTCGCCGGAGACCAGGTTCAGCGCGCCCGGCGAGGACGGGCCGAAGTCAGGGTCGAAGTTGTTGTCGCTCATCGCGTAGTTCTGCGCGTAGTTCCACAGCGCCGTGACGGTGTTGCCGTCGTAGTAGTCCATCACCAGCCCGGGCTCGAAGAACTCGGCCGGAGCGTTCACGTTGCAGTCGTCCGAGCTCTCGGTGTCCTGCACGAACATGTTCATGGCGCCGTCGTTGACCGCGTCCTGCTCGGGGACGTAATCGTGGTTCTGGTCGCAGGTCAGCGCCTCGGACGGCGTCAGGCGCGACGGCGGGAACTCGTTCGGGTTGTCGTTCAGGTAATTCTTGCCGGAGGCAGCGCCCGGGACCTGGCTGAGCAAGTTCACCGGGTGCGGCGTCCCCTTCTTGGCGTGGAACGACGAGCCGGTCGTGTTCGCCGCGTCCGGGTAAGTCCCGAAGTAGTGATCGAACGACTCGTTCTCGTCGAAGATCACCACGAGGTGCTGGATCGGGGTCGCGGTCTTCGGCGTCAGGTACAAGCTCGGTGACACGGTCGCGGGCACCGGCACGCCGAGCGCGTCGGAGTGCACGGCCGGCCCGGAGCCAGCCAGCGAGACCGAGCTCACGGTCAGCGCTGCCGCCAGTGCCGCCACCGCGGCCAGCACCAGCCCGGTGAACCGCCGGCGCCGATGGCGCCGGATCTTGTCCGGGCCGTTCATGTGGGTGTCGCCCATTGCCTTCCCTCCAGGGACCGCGGTCACTCCGACCGCGATTCTGGCCGCCCTGCCGGGCATTTCCAATGGACCTAGGTACACTCCTGACCGCGAATCCCGGGCGTCGCAGGCTCCAGCATGCCGACGCAAACTGGGCCTGTAACGGCGGCGAAGGCGCGGATAGGTTAGGGCAGTGGACGAGCAGAGCAGATCGGCCCCCGAGGTCACCGCCGAGCAGCAGGCCAGGGAGCAGGCGCTGGTCGAGCTCGTTGTCGGTTCGTTCGACAACGCGGCTGACCCGCGGCTGAAGGAGCTGATGCAGGCACTTGTACGGCACCTTCACCAGTTCCTGCGTGAGGTCAGGCTGACCGAGGAAGAGTGGCGGCGGGCGGTCGCGTTCCTGACCCAAGCCGGGCACATCACCGACGACAAGCGTCAGGAATTCATCCTGCTGTCTGACGTGCTCGGTGCCTCGATGCAGACCATCGCCATCAACAACCAGGCCTACGCGAACGCCACCGAGGCGACGGTGACCGGGCCGTTCTTCGTCGAGGGCGCCCCCCTGATCCCGCTCGGCGGCGACATCGCCGCCGGCGCGCCCGGCCAGCCTTGCTGGGTGGAAGGCAACGTGACCGACACCGAAGGCAAGCCGGTCGCCGCCAGGATCGAGCTGTGGGAAGCCGACGATGACGGCTTCTACGACGTCCAGTACGGCGACGACCGGGTCACGGCGCGTGCTCACCTGTTCACCGACGACGAGGGCGGCTACCGGTTCTGGGCGCTCACCCCGACGCCCTACCCGATCCCGCACGACGGGCCGGTGGGCGGGCTGCTGCGGGCCACGAGCCGCTCCCCCATGCGCGCCGCTCACCTGCACTTCATGGTCAGCGCCGAGGGCAAGCGCACGCTGTGCACGCACGTCTTCGTCCGGGGCGACGAATTGCTCGGCAGCGACGCGGTGTTCGGTGTCAAGGAGTCCCTGGTCAGGAACTTCGAGCAGCAGGCTGCGGGCACGCCAACGCCCGACGGGCGGGACCTGGGCGGCCGGGACTGGGCGCGCGTCCGCTTCGACATCGTGCTGGCCCCGGCCGGCGCCTGAACCGACCGACCGGCCCGGCCGTGGCGGGAGCGGCCGTCGGACCATGATCCTGTAAAGTTTGGCCTGCCATAGCACGTCAAATGCTTCCGGATCATGAAACTGCGAGCCGCTCGGCGGCTGGCGCCGCATCAAGCTAGCGCTCGAATCGGCCCAGCAGCGCGCTCCGCACATCGGCGACCTCGTTCACCCGGAGCGCCTGGGCGAACCACAGGTACACGAGCAGTCCCCCGGCGCCGCCGACCAGGACGATCGCGAGGGAGCTCAGCCGGCCCTCCCCCGGCGCGAGGATCCCGGCCACCACGACGACGAGCAGCGCGAACAGCGCAGCCGGGAT
>JASIGS010000353.1 GCA_030052355.1 Streptosporangiaceae bacterium
GCTCGACGCCCACACCACCCTGGACACGCCCAGTGCCACAGCGGCCTGGAATACGTTGAAGTTCATCGTCATGTTCGCGTTGAACGTGACCGCCGCGGTCGTCAGCCCCGGTGCGGGGATGTTGGCAAGATGTACGACGGCGGACGCGCCGGCCAGTGCCTCCACGGCCTGGCCGTAATCTGTCAGGTCCGCGCGCAGCGTGTCGTCCTCGCCGAACGTGGTGGCGATGTCGGTCGCTGCCACGTCGTACCCGTGCTCTCGCAGCTCCCTGACCACCGCCTTGCCAGCCAGGCCATTCGCCCCGGTCACGCAAATCCGCTGCGCCATCACGAACCTTTCCCTAGCGGCCACCTGTGCCCCATGCTGGCACACGGCATCGTGTCAGGCTTGGCTATGGGCTGACCACCGAGGCTGGCCCGACGGCGAAGGAGTGCGCGGATGACCGGTCGGCCGGTGGTGAGCGTGGTGATGGGCAGCGACTCGGACTGGCCCGTCATGCAGGCCGCGGTCGACGCGGTCGAGGAGTTCGGCGTGACGGCCGAGGCAGATGTCGTCTCGGCTCACCGGATGCCGGCCGACATGCTCAGCTTCGGGCAGGCGGCCGCCGGCCGCGGGATCAAGGTGATCATCGCCGGGGCAGGTGGTGCCGCGCACCTGCCGGGCATGCTCGCTGCCGTCACGACGCTGCCCGTTATCGGCGTGCCGGTCCCGCTCAGGCACCTGGACGGGCTGGACTCGCTGCTGTCCATCGTGCAGATGCCAGCCGGAATACCGGTCGCGACGGTCGCCGTCGGCGGCGCGCGCAACGCGGGCCTGCTCGCGGTCAGGATCCTCGGCGTCAGCGACCCGAGGCTGGCGGAGCGGATGGCGGAGTTCCAGGCCGAGCTGCGCGGGGTGGCGCAGGCCAAGGGCGAGGCTCTGCGGGCAACGGTGCGCGTCCTGCGAGAAGGTGATCAGCCGGCCGCGCCAGAGGGGGACGGCTCAGAGTTGTAGGTGTCCGCGTCCTCGCAGATCAGGCCCCACGGTTTGCCATCGCGCCGGGTGAGCACGATCGTCGCGTTCTTGTCGCCCTCGAGCTTGAGCCGTCGCCGAATCTGATCCACGTCCCCGGCCAGGCCACGGCGGCGGATGTCGGCGCTGCCGACGCCGAGTTCACGCAGCCGGCGGGCCGCGTGCCGCTCGTGCCAGGGCATGGACTCGAGCACGCGCAGCGTCCTGGCGAACGCCGTGCTGACCGGCCGGTCGAGCGACAGGAACGCGATCATCGGGTCGATCTGCCACGCGCCGAGACAGCTGGCGAGCTCGCCGACCAGCCCGGCCCTTGTCACCGCCGGGTTCGGGTCAAGCAGGTACTCGCCTGGGTCGGCGACGCGGGCCGGCGCCCCGGCGGCCGCGCCGGTCCCCAGCAGCACCGACACCTCGAGCCCGCTGAGCACGGTGGCCCGGCGCGACCTCGTCGCGAACGCCGGGGACCAGAGCAGCGCTTCCTTCAGCTCGCGCCCTACGGCGACGAACTCGAGCTCCCATCCGGCCGGCACGAGCTCGTGCGGCAGGCCCGGTGCCGCCTTGATGCAGACGGGGCCTACCTGTCCGGCCAGCTCCACGCACCAGCCGAGCGGCGGCCGCGACTCGCCTGCACGCAGCCGGCGCTCTCCGGTCCGGCGCGCGGGGTCGATGAAGACCGCGTCGACCGCACCGCCGGCCGGGTCGTGACCGGCCAGGAACAGGTCCCTGACGTCGGCGCACACCGCGGTCACGCGACCGGCCGGGTGGCAGATGGTGGCGTTCCTGATAGCAAAACGGAGCGTCGTCAGGTCGGAATCGACGGCAAGCACCCGCCGGGCAGCGCCTGCCAGGGCCGCCAGGTTGCCACCGATACCGCAGCAAAGGTCGGCCACGGTGCCAAGGCCGGCAAACCGCCGCGCGCTGTGCCCGGCGGTCAGCTCGGATGACGACTGCTCGAGGCCGGCCCGGGTGAACAGCATGCCGGCCGCCCTGCTGAACTTGTCGCGCGCCGCGTGGCGCAGGGCCTGCTGGGTCAGCGCGGCGGAGACGAGCCCGGCCGGGTAGCGGCCGCGGAGCTCCTCAGCCAGCCGCAGTGCCCGGGCTGGCGTGACGTCCTGCCCGGCGAGCAAGTCAAGCAGCTCCTGGCCTGCTGGGGACAGCAGCAGCGCGTCATCGCTCACCGGCCCATCATGGCCGAGCCCGCTGGGCTCCCGCGACCTGGCGTAGGCCGGGTACGCCTGCCCAGTAGGACGTCCTACTATCGAGGCCATGAGTCAAGACTTCCCCCCATTTGCCCTGTCCGCCGAGCACGAGGCGCTGCGCGAGTCGGTGCGCGCCCTGGCCGAGGACAAGATCGCGCCGTACGCCGCCAAGGTGGACGAGGCCGCGGTGTTTCCTCAGGAGGCTCATGACGCTCTCGTCAAGGCCGACCTGCACGCTGTGCATATTCCCGAGGAGTACGGCGGGGCGGGTGCGGACGCGATCGCGACGGTGATCGTCATCGAGGAAGTGGCCAGGGCGTGCGCCTCGTCGTCACTGAT
>JASIGS010000354.1 GCA_030052355.1 Streptosporangiaceae bacterium
CGGAACCAGATCGACAGCCAGATGAGCGGCGGGAAGCCGGCCATCACCACCAGCGCCAGCTGCCAGTCGAGCAGCAGCATGCCGCCGCCGACGAGGATCAGCGAGAGCAGGGCCGATACCAGCGCGGCCAGGCTCTCGTCGAACATGTCAGAGATCGAGTCGATGTCCGAGACCTGCCGCGAGATCACCCGCCCCGAGGTGTAGAGCTCGTGGAACGAGACCGGCAGCGCCTGGAACTGGGCGAACAGGCGCCGGCGCAGCTCGAGCACGACGCCGGCGCCCAGCTTGCCGATGCCCGCGATATAGGAACGAGTCGCTGCCGCCTGGACGATCACCGTGATGGCGAAAGCGACGATGATCAGTGCCAGCGGCCCTGCGTTGTGGGTCTTGTCGAGCTTCGGGATGTCGTCGATGCCGATGCCGACCAGCCACGGGCCCGCAAGCACGGCGAGCTGGGTGGCGACGATCAGCAGGAAAATCGTCGTGACCAGCCGTCTGTACGGCTGGAGCAGGCTGCCGAGCAGCCGCCGGGAACGGCGCCGGAGGAACGTGCTCAGCTTGCCGGTGATCTCGTCTTCCTGCTCGGAGGCAATGCCCCGCCAGGCGTCCTGCTCGCTCATCGCTGCGCCCCCGCCGCCGCTAGCCCGCCGTGCTGGTCGTCCGCGCTCATCAGCTCCCGGTAGTGCGGGTCGGTCACCAGCAGTTCGTGATGGGTGCCGACCGCGGCGATGACGCCGTCGCGCAGCAGCGCCACCCGGTCGGCGAGCAGCACAGTGGAGGGGCGGTGCGCCACTACCAGCGCTGTGCTGGTGGTCAGCACCTCGGCCAGCGCGGCGGTGACCTTCGCCTCGGTGTGCACGTCAAGCGCGGACAGCGGATCGTCAAGCAGCAGCACCTGTGGCCGCGCCAGGATCGCCCTGGCCAGCGCCACCCGCTGACGCTGGCCGCCGGACAGCGCCATGCCCTGCTCGCCGATCCTGGTGTCGAGGCCCCACGGCAGGTCGGCGATGAACTCGGCCTGCGCCGCGTCCAGAGCCGCCAGGATGTCTTCCTCGGAGGCGTCCTGGACGCCGAAGCTGACGTTCTCCCGCACACTGGCCGAGAACAATGTCGGGTCCTCGAAGGCGCACCCGACCCGGGTGCGCAGTTCGGGCAGCGGAAGATCCCTGACGTCGGTGCCGTCCAGCGTGATGACGCCCGAGGTGACGTCGGCCAGGCGCGGCACCAGTTGCAGCAGCGTCGTCTTGCCCGAGCCGGTCGTCCCCACGAGGGCAACCGTCTCGCCTGGCCGCAGGTCCAGGCTGACGCCGCGCAGCACCGGTGCAGGCGCCTCCGGGTAACTGAACCAGACCCGGTCGAAGACGAGATGCCCCGCGGTCGCGGGCCGGCTCGCCGCTCGCCGCGGCTCGGCTGGCGCAGTCGCCGCGACGGCCTTGCTGAATACAGCCTTCCCCGCGAGCAGGCCGGGGCGGTCCGGCTCGTCGGTCGCGTTCCTAGCAGGATCGGAAATCGCGGGCGCGGTGTCGAAGATCTCGTAGATCCGCTGCGCGCCGGTCGCAGCCTCCTGCCCGGTCGCGAGGATGAAGCCCATCGCCTCGATCGGCCATATGAGCAGCAGTGTCAGCGTGACGAACGCCACGAGGCCACCAAGGCTCAGCTCGTGCCGGCTCACGGCGAGGGCACCGAGCAGCAGCAGCAGGCCGACGACGGCGTTAGGGACCATGTCGAGGCCGGCCCAGAAGGTGCCGCGCAGCCTGGCCTTTGCGACCTGCGTCCGATAGACCACCGTGGACTTATCCCGGTGGCGTGCCTGCGCCTCGTTCCGGCGGCCGAGCGACTTGAGCACGCGGATGCCGGCCGCCGCCTCCTCGACGTAGGTGGCGAGGTCGCCGGTCTGATCCTGGAACCGCCGCGACAACACCCGGTACCGCTTCTCGAACCGCAGGCACAGGGCACTGACCGGCAGGAACACGAATCCGGTGATCAGCCCGAGCCACCAGTTCATGTCGATCAGCACCCCGACGATCAGCAGGAACGTCCAGATGTTCGTGATGAAGAACACGACGCCGAAGCCGGCGAACCGGCGGATCGTCGCCAGGTCGTTGATGGCGCGGGAGAGCAGTTGGCCGGACTGCCAGGAATCGTGGAAGGCGGGCTCGAGCTTCTGGAGGTGATGGTAGAGATCGTCGCGGATCGTCTTCTCCATGCCCGCGACCGCCGAGGACAGCGACCACCTGCGGAGGAAGTTCAGACCTGCCTGGAGCGAGCCGAGGGCCATCGCGGCGATGCCGAGCGGCACGAGTTCCGACCTGACACCGCGGACCACGACGTCGTCGATGACGGATGCGGTGATGAGCGGTATCACGGTCTGCGCTGTCACCGCCAGGACGGCGGCCACGATCGTGAGGATGAGGCCCGCGTAGTACGGGCGCAGGTACTCGCGTATGCGCCACAGCGCCTGTGCGGGAGTTTGCGCTGGGGCCTCGGTTTGCGTCTGAACCTGGGCATGCGGCGGCGCAGGTGCGGTGGTGGGGGGCATTATCTGCCAGGTTAACTGGCGTGCGGTAGTGCTGTCACGTGAGTTTCGCCGCCGGTGGACATGCTGCCTTCGCGCACAGTCTTCCTGCCGGCCTTCGGCTCTTTGGCGGGCGTGCAACTGCGCTGGGCCCGCGGACGGCGATTGCGGGGATACGCCGCAGGGTGGCGGACAGCGGATAACTCTGGCACTCTGGCCAGACGACGGCGCGCAGCGCTGCCGGAGTCCGGCTTTGCAGGGGGCCACAGGTGGAGTGCATCCGTTCGGAGAATCTGCCCGCAGCCTTTCAGGAACGCGTTCCCGTTTTAGCCGCCTACGAGGCGGGCGTCGAGGCCGTGTGCCAGCTGGCGGCGCGGTTCGACGACGAGAGCTGGCGTGCCGCCACGCCGTGCCCGGAGTGGCGGGCGTTCGAGCTCGCCGGTCACCTGCGCTGCGTCGCTGACGACTTCCACGAGTACCTCGACGAGGCTCCGGTGAGCCGCTACGCGCGCCTGATGGCTACTGGAGCGCATCCGGACACCATCGCGCGCAAGCTCGCCAGGCAGAACGCGGCGGAGCTTGCCGCGCTCACCGACGCCCCGCCCAGCGAGCACATACGAGCGTTCGCCGAGTCTGCCCGCCGGTACGCGGCCCGGCTCGTGCTCGTCTGGGACCTGCCGCACCACCAGTACCGTGAGACCTGGGTCACCGTTGCCGGAATGGCCGGCGCGGCCTGCGCTGAATGGCATCTGCACGCCTGGGACCTGGCCAGGTCACTGGGCCTGGACTACCGTCCTGAACGCCCCGATGCGGTGCTCGCTGGCTGGATCGGCCTCCCGCACCTGCCGCTGCCAGGGGCGGGCCCGGCGTCACGGCATGGCCGCACGGGCGACCCCTGGCAGGCCGTGCTCGCTGCGTCTGGCAGGCTTGCGTCTGGCCGGGAGCATGCCGCGTGGCGGGACGCGCTGGTGCGGCTCAAGAGGCGATGGAGAATGCGGTAAGCATGAAGCTCGACGTGGCGGCGGTCCGGGCCTGTTACCCGGCGCTGGCGGACGGCTACGCCTATCTGGACGGCGCGGCCGGCACTCAGGTGCCGGCCGCGGTCATCGACGCGATGAGCCGAGCGCAGTCCGCCGGGCTGGGCAACGCTGGCGGGGCGTTCCCGGCCAGCGCACGGTCCGATGAGATCACGGCCACGTGCCGGGCGGCGCTTGCCGCGCTGACCGGAGGTGAGCCGGACGGCGTGGTGCTCGGGCCGAACATGACGACGCTGACCTACCGGCTGGCCGCCGCGCTCGCCAAGGACTGGCGGCCGGGTGACGAGGTCGTGGTGTCCCGGCTCGACCACGACGCGAACGTGCGGCCGTGGATCCAGGCGGCCGAGCGGGCCGGCGCCGTCGTGCGGTGGGCGGAGGTGGACCCCGTCACCGGCGAGCTGCCCGCGGCCCAGTACCGCGGGCTGATCACCGACCGGACCAGGCTGGTCGCGGTGACCGCAGCGAGCAACGTGATAGGAACGCGCCCGGACGTGCCAGCGATCACCGCGGCCGCGCACGCTGCCGGGGCGCTCAGCTACGTCGACGGGGTGCATGCGACACCGCACGTGCCCGTCGACGTCCGGGCGCTCGGCGCGGACTTCTACGCCACCAGCGCCTACAAGTGGTCGGGTCCGCACGTCGGCGCCGTGGTCGCAGAGCCCGCGGTGCTCGCCGGGCTGCGGCCGGACAAGCTGGTGCCGTCGCCCGACCGGGTGCCCGAGCGTTTTGAGCTCGGCACCCTGCCATTCGCCAGCCTGGCCGGGGTGGCTGCGGCTGTTGAGCACCTGGCTTCGCTGGGCGCTCCGGACGACGTGCAGGCGGGCACGCTGCGCGAGCGGGTGCTCGCGTCGATGACAGCGGTGGAGCGCTACGAGCAGGAGCTGTTCGGCGGGCTGCTCGCCGGCCTCGACAGCCTGCCGCACGTCACCACTTACGGTCGCGCTGCCAGCAGGACGGCGACGGCCTGGTTCACGGTGGCGGACCGGACGCCAGAGCAGGTCGCCCGGCATCTGGCCGACCGCAAGATCAACGTGTGGCACGGGCACAACTACGCATGGGAGCTGGCCGGCGTGCTCGGGATCCGGGACTCCGGCAGCGCCGTGCGGGCCGGCCTGGTGCACTACAACGACCGTTCCGAGGTGGACAGGCTGCTGTCGGCGGTGGCCGAGCTCGCTGGCTGACGGGTAGCTGCGCCGAGCCGGGGAAGAACCGCCCGTGTCGGTCGGCAACGTTAGATGTACGTGCCTATATGTCACCAAACGGGGGGATGACCGTGGCACTCAGCGACATCGTTAACAAGCTCGGCGGCAAGGAAGGCCAGCAGGGAGGCATTTCCTCGCTGCAGCATCTGGTCAACTCGAGCGGCGGCCTGCAGGGACTCACCTCGAAGCTCAGCAGCAACGGCCTCGGCAAGCAGGTCCAGTCCTGGGTGGGCCACGGCCAGAACGAGCCGGTATCCGGTTCCCAGGTGCAGCAGGCCGTGGACCCCGAGACGGTCAATCACATGTCCCGGCAGTCCGGGATGACGCCGGAGGAGACCAGCGACCACGTGGCCAGGGCGCTTCCGGACATGGTGAACCAGGCCACACCGGAGGGGCGGATGCCGGAAAGCGACCCGTTCGCCAAGGGCGTCGACGAGGTCAAGCGGCTGCTGAAGCTCTAGCGCCGGTGCCGACGCTGTAGCCCAGGCTCAGTCGACGGCGTACCGGTACAGGCGGGTCTCCCGCTGCTTGAAGCCCACCTTCTCGTAGACATGGGCTGCGGCTTCGCGGGATGGGCGAGAGGTCAGGTCGACGGTCCTGGCTCCGGCCTGCTCGGCTATCCGGAGAGCCTCGCGCACCAGCGCCGTGCCGGCGCCCTGGCGGCCGGCGGCCTGGTCCACCACGACGTCCTCTATCCAGGCACGCAGCCCGGTAGGTATCGGGAACATGGCGAGGCTCAGGGTACCGATGATCTTGCCGTCCATGCGCGCCACCAGCAGGGTGACCGCGGGGGAGTCGGCGATCGTGGCGAGCGCCGCGGCGTCGAGCGGCTTAGCCGAGCTTGACAACTGCGGCAGCAGCCTGCCGAATGCCTCGACGGCCTCGTCGGTGGAGCTGTCGAGCACTTCGACCTTCACCCCAGCCACGTTCTGACCTCCTTATCCGCGGGGCCGCAGCGGCGCCGGGCCGCGGTGGCTCCGGGGCTATGCGGCTACCGACGGAACCCTACCCGGGCCCTCCCCGGCGGCTCGCCCTGCGTCGCGTGCTGTTGATATGGACGCGCGCCGGGTCGCCGCGGTTGGCGGACCTAGGAACTCGCCAGCGTCAGGACGGCCGTCACGTCGATCTCCCAGTTCTGGAGAACGCCGCTGACCCGGTACCCAAGTCCGGAGTTGATGGCGATCATGTGCGCGTTCTCCGCGGCGTTGTAGGTGAAGACACGCCGTAGCTGTGGCTCGACTCCGGCCAGCCACTCCAGCATGGCCGCCTTGACCAGCATGCCGAGCCGGCGGCCGCGGTGCGGAGCCGTCACGGCGGTCAGCCCCTGGTGACCCCACTCGGCTGTGTCCGGGTCGACCGCTACCTCGGTGAGCGCTGCCATCTCGCCCGAGCCGTCGGCGATCGCTGCTACCCGGTGCCAGCGGAGCCCGAGCTCGATGTCCCGCTGCTCGTCAGCCCGCAGCCGTTCGGCGTCCCAGACCATCGGCTCGACGGCGGCGTCGTGCGGAGCGTCCTCCAGCACGTCGTACATCGCGCAGGCTTGGGCTGCGAGCTCGCCGGGCGTCGGACCCGACCAGTACTGCAGCCGGTACCCGCCGGCATGCCGCAGCGCCGCGGCCCGCAGGCCGGCGAGCCGGCCGCGCAGGTCGGTGTCCAGGTCCAGGACACGGCGCACATCCTGGATGCCAGGCCTTGCCCCGCACGCCTCGGCGAAGGCGGCGCCCGGGCCGCCGGCTCTGGTGCCGCCCATCAGCAGGGTCCGCCCGGCCTGCTCCGCCTGCCCGGCAGCGTGTACCAGCAGCGCCGTGCCGATGCCCTCGCGCCGTCGGGTCGGCGCCACCATCGGCCACCTGCCACGGGGACCGCCTTCGAAGAACGCGTTGGCCTTGTTCTCCCGCGCGGGCAGCGTCAGCATGTAGTAGCCGAGTGACGCCCCGCCGCCGTCGGTGGCCAGCCAGGTCTGCTGCGGGTCATCCGGGGTCCCGTTTGCCCAGCTGCGGAACCGGCGCAGCGAAAACGGCGGGGCGTCCGGGTCGTCGTCGGGCAGGCCGGACTGAGCCAGCCGGTAGCAGGCCTCGAGCCGCGCGGCGTCGGACCTGGGGTCGAACTGCTCGATGCGCACGGCCGCCAGCTAATACAGGTCCGTCTCAGGCGGCAACTTGTTTTGGTCACCGTCGGTCGGCTGCCGCCTTGACAATTCATTCCTAAACGGTCATTTGGCCAATCAAAGTTGATTGGATTGGCGCGTGCTCGGGTCGCATTGAACGGCTAGACCCCTATCAGGCGCAGCACCGCGGCCGTGCCCGCGGCCGCGACGATGACGACCAGAAACGGCGCTCGGAGCAGCAGCGCGACGACGGCCGCGCCCATTCCGGCCAGCCGTGCTGGATCAAGGTCTATCGAGTGACCAGAGGTCAGGCTCTGGGACGCGGAGAGCGCCGCGAGCAGCGCGACCGGGACCAGTTCCGCGAACCGGCG
>JASIGS010000355.1 GCA_030052355.1 Streptosporangiaceae bacterium
GGGGAGATCGCGCAGTCGGCCGAGTTCTTCTCCTTCGGCACCAACGACCTGACGCAGATGACCTGGGGATTCTCCCGGGACGACGTGGAAGGCGCGTTCTTCAGCCGGTACATGGAGATGGGCATCTTCGGCGTCTCGCCGTTCGAGACCATCGACGCGGCCGGAGTAGGCAGGCTCGTCAAGATCGCCGTGGCAGAAGGCAGGGCGGCCAGGCCGCACCTGCACATCGGCGTGTGCGGCGAGCACGGCGGTGACCCGGAGTCGGTGCACTTCTTCCACTCGGCCGGCCTGGACTACGTGTCGTGCTCGCCGTTCCGGGTGCCGGTGGCACGGCTCGAGGCAGGTCGCGCCGCCGTGCTGGAAAAGACATCGGGCAGCGACAGCAGGTGAGCGGCGAGCGGGATTGAGTTGCGGCCGGACAGGGCGGGCGGGCCGGCGTGACTGGCGGATACGACTCCCACGCCACGGCGCGCTGGGTCGCCGAGCAGTCCAAGCTCGGTGACGGTCAGCCGCCGGGCGGTTCGGGGCGCGGCCCGTTCGTGCGGGATCGCGCCCGGGTGCTGCACAGCTTCGCGCTGCGCCGGCTGGCGGCCAAGACGCAGGTCGTGGCCGTAGGCTCGGGCGACTTCCCGCGCACCAGGCTGACTCACTCGCTGGAGTGCGCCCAGATAGGGCGCGAGATGGGCGACGCCCTTGGCTGCGATCCGGATCTGGTCGACGCCGCGTGCCTGGCGCATGATCTCGGCCACCCGCCGTTCGGCCACAACGGCGAGACCGCGCTCGCTGAGCTTGCTGTCAATTGCGGTGGCTTCGAGGGGAACGCGCAGAGCCTCCGGCTGATCACCCGCCTCGAGGCGAAGGTGCCAGGGGCCGGCCTGAACCTGACCAGGGCGACGCTGGATGCGACGCTGAAGTACCCGTGGCTCGGTCCAGGCGAGGACGCCAGCGCGTCCGGCAAGTACGGCGCCTACGGTGACGACGCCGACGCGTTCGCTTGGATCCGGGCCGGCGCCCCGGTCGAGCGGCCGTGCCTGGAGGCTCAGGTGATGGACTGGGCCGACGACATCGCCTATTCGGTGCACGACCTGGAGGACGGCCTGCATGCCGGGCTGGTCACGCTCGAGGTCTTGCGTGATGGCGAGGAACGTGCCGCCGTGGCGCAGCTCACGATGAAGTCGTACTGCCCGGCGGGCTATACCACCGACGCCGAACTGGCCGATGTCTTCTCCGCGTTGCTGAATCTGGACTGCTGGCCAGCCGATTTCGACGGGAGCCTGCGCGCGCTGGCCGCGGTCAAGAACCTGACCAGTGAGCTGATCGGCCGGTTCTGCGGCGCGGCGCAGCGCGCCACCCGGCCTGCTGGCTCGCCGCCGGTGCGCCGTTACGAGGCAGACCTGATCGTGCCGCGGCAGCAGCGGCTGGAGTGTGCGCTGCTCAAGGGCGTGACCGCGCATTACGTCATGAGCCGGTCAGGCGTGGCGGAGGCCCAGGCCCGAGAACGGGAGATCATCGCCGAACTCGCCGACCGCATCGCAGCAGGCGCACCGGCGACGCTCGATGCCGTGTTCCGGCCCGAGTTCGAGTCGGCGCCCGACGACCGTGCCCGGCTGCGTGTGGTCATCGACCAGGTCGCCTCGCTGACCGATACCTCGGCCCTCGCCTGGCACCAGCGCCTGACGGCCTCCGCCATCTGACGCGCGAAGGAAGCATCATGCCGGACCTGCGACACGACGAGCATCGGCTTGCACTCGGCTTCCTCACCGTGGCCGGGGTAGCTGAGCTGGCGGACTCAGGCATCCGGGTCCTTGACCCGTTCTCGACGCTCATCTCGGCTGGTGTGACCATGGGCCCAGACTGCGTGATCTATCCGGGCGTCGTCATCCAGCGTGACGCAGCCAGCAGGCTAGTGCTCGGCCGCGGGAACGTGCTGTTTCCTGGCACCATCCTGATGGCTCAGCGGGGCGGCAGCCTGGTGATCGGCGATAGCTGCGAACTCGGGCCCGGAGTGGTCCAGGTGAAAGCGAACCTGCCAGCCGCCGATATCAAGCTCGGCAACGGCGTCCGGCTGCTTAACGGCTGCGAGCTGACTGGCCACAGCGAGCTAGGTGACGGATGCCAGATTATCGGGCCGATACTGGCCCAGTCGGTTTGGCTGGGCGGTGGACTCGGCGGCTACGGCTGGCCCAACCCCGACGAGCGCGGTGCCTTGCTCAAAGGCAGTGGCCTCGCCCGGGATCTCGTCCTCGAGCGCGGCGAGGTTGTGAGTTGCCAACCGTCCTTTGCAGACGCCGAGGTCGTCCGGCAGAGTCACTTTCATCCCGGCAGCGTCCCCCCGTCGGCATGATGGCGGCGTCTTCCCGGCCGGAGCTTTCAGCGGCCGACTGGGCATTCTGGCGAGCACGGGTGCGCCCCGGCGAAGCCGCGCGCGGCCAGCAGCTTCGCAATTTCCGCCGCGACCTGGCACGGTGCCGTGATGAGCGCAACTGTGCCGTACCGCAGCGTCGTGAGGCCGTCCACCGCAGCGGCGTTGTCCCGGTAGGTGTCGTCCCAGCGGGTCTCGTCCGGATGCGAGATCCGGCCGTCCAGCTCGACCACGAGTTTGTATTCGTCGTACAGCTTGTCCCGGTATACGCGACGGCCGCCACGGGCCGCGACGGCTTGCCGGGTTCCCTTCGGGAAGCCGTGCGGCCGTTCAACGTCGCGGACGTACCGGAACTCAAGGATGGAGTGCAGACCGGCCATGTCTTGGTCGAGCAGTTCGCTCAGTAGCGCGCGACTGTGCAGTTTGGCTCGCGCCTGCATGGAGTCGCGAAGCTTGGCCTGCGTCGTGAGCCGCCGTCCGAGGCCGCGGAGGACCCAGCTCACGGCGTCGTCCATGCTGCCGGCTGCCTGCCACAGGTCGATCACCGTCTCCTCCACCCTGGTTCGCGGCGGAGTCCGCGCAGGATGGACGGCCTGAGTCGCGCGCGCCGAGTAATGCAGCGCCAAACCGGGTTTCGGGCGTATTCGCCGGTAGCTGGGCACGGTGACGTGGATCAGCGAGCTCGGAGTGTCTGCGAGGCGGTCGAGCTCGGCCGCGGTGTGATGACTCAGCATCGCGCCAGGCCCCGCTGCCAGTACGGCTGCCCACAGCGCCGCTTCGCGGCTCGGCCTGCCGGAGAAGGCCGCGTAGACGCCCGTGTGGATTCGCTGCCAGCTACCCCGCTGGAGTTTGACGGCGATGAGCTCCCTGGTCAGGCCAGCGTCCAGTACCTGGCGGCGAGTCAGCACGCCGCGCTGAAGCTCAGTGAGCTCGCGCAGATCCGTCGGCAGATCGGTGGCCATAGCGGCCAGGATGCTGTCAGAAGACGCTGGCCGCGACCGGCGACGTTCCGTCTGTGGATAACTGGGCCCGAGATCATGATCATGTAGCATCTGACGTGCCTGAGCACGTCAGAATTTACAGGATCATGATGGTGGCGTCCGTCCTCGGCGGGATGATGCTGGTGTGGCCGCTATCGACGTATTCCTGACGATCGGTGATATTGCCGCCGGGGTGGCCGCGGTCGCGGCGCTGACCGGGCTGTACTACGCCCGGCAGACTGTCCGCGA
>JASIGS010000356.1 GCA_030052355.1 Streptosporangiaceae bacterium
GCGCGGCACCGGCATGGACGCCGTCGGCTGGGCGCGGCGTGCCACCGAGCTCGGGGCCGGGGAGATCCTGCTGAACTCGGTCGACGCGGACGGCACGAAGCAGGGGTTCGACATCGACCTCATTGCTGCCGTGCGGGAGGTGACCGGCGTGCCCCTCATCGCGAGTGGTGGCGCAGGCAAGCTGTCGCACTTCGGCCCCGCCATCGACGCGGGTGCCGACGCGGTGCTCGCGGCCAGCTTGTTTCACTTCGGGGAGCTGAGCATCGGCGCGGTCAAGGAGACGCTGGCGAGCGAGGGTCACCGGGTCCGGCCGGTAACGAGAGGAGACTCCTGATGCGGATCGACGCCGCGGACTCCGGGCTCGACCCGAAGATCGCCGCGCGGCTGAAGCGCAACGAGGACGGGCTTGTCGCCGCCATAGCTCAGCAGCATGACACCGGCGAGGTGCTGATGCTCGGCTGGATGGACGACGAGGCGCTGCACCGCACGCTCAGCACCGGGCGCTGCACGTACTGGTCGCGCAGCCGGCAGGAGTACTGGGTCAAGGGCGACACGTCCGGGCACATCCAGCGGGTCGTCTCGGTGGCGCTCGACTGCGACGGTGACGCCGTGCTGGTGAGGGTCGATCAGGTCGGCGGCGCCTGCCACACCGGCGACCGGACTTGCTTCGACGCCGACGTCCTGAGCGTGCCCGGTTAGGCGGCGGCGCCTGCCGCGATCTCGGCTCGGCGCCGCCGGCTGCGGCGTCCTGCAGACGCCGTTAATCCGCTAAGTCGCTGATCACTCGCCACCGTTTGATGACAGCGGCTCGGTCTGGGTCTGCGGGAGGTGGTAAGTCTTCCCGTCGGCCTTGTAGCTGCGGCTGCCCGTGAAGATGAGGGTCACCTCGCTGTAGTAGCTCTTCCCCGACTTACCGGGCAGCGCCTTGACGTGCCACAGCGCGACCAGCACCGGCTGGTTATGGAAGTGGCCCGCCGCACAATAAGGCACGCAGTCGTTAAAGGTGTAGGTGCCGCTGGCGAACGCTGACGAGGAGCCCCACGCCGCCCAGTGCAGGCCGTCCAGCGCGGAGTTGGCGTCGGCGCAGGTCAGGATGTACGAGGTCGGGCGCGTCTGGTCATGCCCGGTGCAGTTGACCACGACCGGGAGGCTGGCGGATGCTGCCGCCGCTGGCCGGGTGTGCGGCTGTCCTGCGGCGGAGGCCGGGACTGCCGCAGCGAGGACAGCGGCCGCGGCGCCGGCCGCCGCGATGCCGCAGAGCGCCAGGGCTGCAGCCTTGAAGCGACCACGGGTCAGTTGAGTAGTCATGGCGGATCACCCTTCCCGGAGAAAGTCCCGGATGTCCCTCCGGGCTTTCCGAAATCATGCAGGCTGCGGGGCTGCGCGCCAAGGCACCTAGGTACAGCTTTGCGGCTGCTTCAGGCCATCAGCTGTGGGTCGGCGCCGGAGCGGCCGGGCCGAGGCCGGCCAGGCGGCACTGCGGGCGGGTCAGCTGCGAGATCCTGTCGTTGCTGGCGAAAGCCCGCGCGCACGCGGCGCGCGCACTGGCGCCGCACTCGTGAATCAGTGCCCCGCCGGTGGAGCTCGGCAGGTTGACGGTGATGCAGCCGTTCTTCGAGGCGCCGTAGCTGCCCGGCCGCACCGCAGACCAGATGGCCACGGCTACCAGCACTGCCACGACCACGACGAGAGCACCGATGATCCGGCGCCTGTCCCGCCTGGTCGTCGGCTCCGAGACCGGGATGCTGGCGAACGGCATGACCGGCAGTATAGGCAGCGCCTAGCCGAGCCTGATCAGCCCGGCATTCGTCGGCTGGAAGCCGCAACTGCCGAAGTAGAAGGGCCGGAGATGGTCCTCGAAGTCGACGTGCAGCCACTCGCAGCCGGCCGCCCTGGCCTGCTCTTCCGCCACCGACACGAGCCTGGCGCCGACACCCTGACGCTGCGAGCGCGCTGCGACCATCGTGTCGAGGATGAAGGCATGGACGCCGCCGTCCCAGACGACGTTGACGAAACCGATCAGCACGCCGGCGGGGTCCCTGGCGCTGACCCAGCCCAGGCTGTGCCCGGCCAGCTGAGCCTGCCAGTCATCCGCCAGGACCGGATGGCCGAAGGCCTGCCCGTGCAGTTCGTTCAGCTCCGCGTTGCTGACCGGGCCACGCCAGTTGTAGCTGATCACCGGCCGATCATAACGGCGCTGGCCAGCCGGATCAGCGCCGTCAGGGGACCAGGATGGCGCGGCCGCGGACCCGGCCGGCGTCCAGGTCGGCGAGTGCGTCGGCGGCCGCTGCCAGCGGATAGGTCCTGGTGTGCAGGGTGACCTTGCCGGCCTCAGCGAGCGCCATCAGCTCCGCCAGTTCGTTGTAGGTGCCGACGATGTTCCCGATGATGTTCCGCTCCGTGGAGATGATGTCCAGGGTGGGGACCTGCACGGTGCCGCCGTAGCCGATGACGAAGTAGGAGCCGGCCCGGCCCGTCATCGCCCAGCCGTCGTGCTCGGCTCCCTGCTCGGCCACGAAGTCCAGCACCACCTCGGCGCCCCGGCCGCCGGTCAGCTCGGTCACCGCCGCCACCTGCCCGCCGTCGGCCACCACGGTGTGGTCCGCGCCGAGCTGGCTGGCCAGCTTGAGCGCGTCCGGGTTGCGGTCCACCACGATGATCCTCGTCGCCGTCAGCGCGGCCAGGCACTGGATGCCGATGTGGCCGAGGCCACCCGCACCGATCACCACGCAGGTCGTGCCGGGGTACAGCAGCGGGATGGCCTTGCGGACAGCGTGGTAGGCGGTGATGCCGGCGTCGGCCAGCGCGGCGACGTCCTCCGGGCGGGTCCGCGGGTCGAGCTGCACGCACGCTCGCGCGGAAGTCAGCAGGTACTCGGCCATGCCGCCGTCGGTGGACAGGCCGGGGAACGTGCTCGCGGTGCAGTGCATGTCCTGCCCGGCCCGGCAGGCCCGGCACAGCCCGCACGTCGGCGTCGGGTGCAGGATCACCGTGTCACCGACGGCCACGTTCGTGACCGCCGAGCCGACAGCGTGCACCCAGCCCGCGTTCTCGTGGCCGAGCACGTACGGCAGCGGCGTGTGCATCGCCGCGTCCCACTGGCCGTCGATGATGTGCAGGTCCGTCCGGCACACGCCGGCGCCGCCGATCCTGACGATGACATCTAGCGGGCCGGTGATCGAAGGCTCGGGGACGTCGTCGACCACAGGCTGGGAGTGAAAGGCGTGCAAGCGGACCGCCTTCATGCGGACTCCTTCCTAGTGGTCTGTAAGGGGAGTCTCTCCCCTTACAGACCACTTGCTGGGTATCTGTGCTGCAGCATGCCGCGGCAAATCCCGGTGTTCGCCTGCACGCTGACCCGCGTGGTGCGCGCCTTCCGCAGGTGCAGGGGCAGCTCCGCGGCGGATATCCCGGCTCCGGTGACTGGATCCACCACCAGCGGCGCGCTCTCGGCCGATGGCAGCCCGAGCTCGGCGCGCCGCTGCCGCAGCCGGTCGAGCTCGCGGG
Source organism: Streptosporangiaceae bacterium (assembly GCA_030052355.1). Next base: position 3,508 of record JASIGS010000356.1, read on the forward strand.
ACGGCGGCAGGTCGCCGAGTGTCAGCGCGGCCAGTTCCTCGGGCCCGGTCCCTGCCTGCGACAGCGGGCGGCAGACGAGATCGGTCCCCGCCATCACCGCCTTGCGCAGGAAGTCGGCGCGCAACTGGTCAAGCTCACCGCTGGCCTCGCCAGCGAACGTGCGCGCGAAGCCGGACCGCGCCGCCACGCCGTTGTTGATCGCGGCAGACGCGAAGTGGTCGTCCAGTATCACCCGCACGCTGCGGATCCCACGGAGCGCCGCCACCGCGTCGTAGGCGTCGGCCACCATGAGGAACGCGAAGTTCGGCGCGCAGAAGTACGTCGGCAGCCGCAGCCGCACGACTGCGTCGCCCTCCCCGGACACCGCGCACGAGGCGACGAAACCCAGCGACGTGATCGGCTCGTCGAGCTCAGGGTCGCGTACTGCGTCCAGCGCGGCGAGAACGTCGTGCTCGCTGGTCACCCGGACCCCTCAGGCACCGGCGACCGGCTGCGCCTGGAGCTGGTACTCGGCGGGCACGTCGATGCCGTAGAGCCTGGCCGCGTTGAGGCCGAGGATCTTCTTCTTGCCTTGCGTGGTCAGCCGCGGGTAGTCAGAGAACTCCTCGGTGTCTGGCATCTGCCAGTCGGCGAACCCCTCGACCTGCCACTTCGGCTCCCAGATCGCGTAGTCGCTGCCGAAGATCAGCTTGTCCTCGCCGAGCCAGAACAGCAGCTCGCCCATCACCTTGGCGAAGAACCGCGGCCTGGCGTGCATCAGCCCGCCGATGACCACGGCCAGTCCCGCGTACACGTTCGGCTCCTGGACGGCCATGAAGCAGAAG
>JASIGS010000357.1 GCA_030052355.1 Streptosporangiaceae bacterium
CCGAGGATGACGCCGAGACCCATCTCGGTGTGCTGCGCCCGGCGGTATCTCGGCTGGCGGAACTCGGGTACCGCGTTCGCGATCGCCTCGACCCCGGTCAGCGCCGAGCAGCCGGAGGCGAAGGCCCGCAGCAGCAGGAGGACGCCCACCACCGTGACGGTCGACGTCGTGCCCTGAGGGAACGGCAGCGGGTGGGAGCGGATCAGCCCACCGAAGACGACCGCGAAGATCCCGGCGATGAACAGCACCGTGGGCACGATGAACAGCCGGGCCGACTCGGCCACTCCCCAGAGGTTCGCCGCGGTTATGAAGGCCAGCACGCCGAGGCACAGCCAGACCCGGTCCGGGTACAGGCGATAGAACGCCGAGGTGAGGGCCTCGACTCCGGCCGACACGCCGACCGCGGCGTTCAGGATGTAGTCGACGACCAGGGAGGCCGCCGCGATCAGGCTGGGCTTGACGCCGAGGTGTGCCTTGGCCACGGCGTAGGCGCCGCCGCCGCCGGGGAAAGCGGCGATGACCTGGCGATACGAGATGACCAGCACGGTCAGCAGCAGGACGATCGCGAGCGTGACCGGCAGCGTGTAGCGGTGCAGCGCGACGAGGCCGGCGGTCGCCAGCACGATCATGATGGCCTGGGGGCCATAGGCAACCGAGGAGAGCGCGTCCAGCGACAGCGCGGCCAGGCCCTCGATTGCGGTAAGCCGGTGCCGTTCCTCCTCGGCCGATCCGGTTGCTTCGGCGGCGGCCGACCTCGCGGTCATGTCTGCCTATACAAGCATGCGCAGGAGTGGTGCCGCGGCCGGCCCGCTAGCCGGGCTCGCCGGCCCTTAGCCCAGCGTCACGACGAGGATGGCGATGACCGCGATGACCACGGCCACGCCGACCACGATGAGCGCCATGCGCGCGACGTTGCGGCCGGGTGCGCCCATGTCCCACGGGCTGACTGGATCGGCCGTGCTCTCCGCGAACGCACGGAACTGCGCCGTGCTCGCGGAGACGTCGGGCGCCACGCGGAACTCGCCGGTGCTCATTGCCCGACCGGCGCTTTGCTGCGGGTCTTCATAGCGCTCGGACATGGCCACGACTGTAGCCGATCTACCCGACCACAACCGCCCGTCGGCGATATCCAGTCGGAACCGCGTCACGGCGAGCGCGGCAGCAGGTCGGGCCTGCGCACAAGCCGTGATAGGACGATTACGCTACGCGTCCGAACCACGAACGGCTCAGCGCCGATTCGCTCCACCACCTGCTCAAAGTGCCGAACGTCGGCGGCCATGATGTGCAGCAGCGCGTCGGCCTCGCCGGTGACCGTGCAGGCATCGACGACCTCCGGATGCTTGGCGACGGCAGCGCCGATGTCGGCCGGGGAGGTCCGGCCGCGGCAGAAAAGCTCGACGTAGGCTTCGGTCGTCCAGCCGGCCGCCGCCGGGTCCACGTTCGCGGAGAACCCGGTGATCGCGCCGGACGCCAGCAGCCGGTCTACCCGCCGTTTCACCGCGGGTGCCGACAGTCCGACGTCAGCGCCGATCTCCGCGTAGGTCGCCCTGGCGTCGGCGACGAGCGCCGCCACGATCTGCTTGTCCAGCTCGTCGAAGGCCACGAGACACCTGCTATAACGTCAGCGTCGCCCGCAGCGCGGCCAGGTCCGGCGGCCGGACGCCGTGCCCGGTCAGGTAGCCGTCGACCGATCCGCCGCCGGCCGCCCTGGCCCACGCCAGCACGTCAAGGATCAGCACCGGTGGGCTGGCCAGAAGCTCGGAGGTCACGCTGAGCCCGGAGGCCTTGAGCCTGCCGATGGCGGCCGTGCTCTCCGGGTCCAGGTAGACCGAGCTGAGCGCGTAGTCGGCCCCGATGATCTCGTCGGGTACACCGAGCGCGGCCAGCACCATCGCGATCACGATGCCGGTCCGGTCCTTGCCCGCACTGCAGTGCACCAGCGCCGGAAGCGCGCCAGGGGCGCAGAGTTCCCTGACCGCCGCGCCTATCGAGTCACCGCACTCATCGACCATGTAGCGGTAGATCGCGCTCAGGTCCGAGGCGGGCAGCACGGTCAGGTCGCGGACCATCGGAGCGCGCACCGTGCTGGACTGCAGGCCAGCCACGGCGCTCGGCGCCTGCTCCACCTCGACGTCCGCGCGCAGGTCCACGATCGTGCGCAGGTCAAGCCCGGCCAGCCAGGCGACCCCGTGGTCGTCGAGCCGCTGCAGGCCGTCGGACCGGAACAGGGTACGCCACCGTACGCTGCGGCCCGCCTGCGTCGGGTAACCGCCGACGTCACGCAGGTTATAGGTGCCTCCCACCGGGATGTGCCGCCCGTCGGCCAGTGCAAGGTCCTGGATCTCCCGCTCCGTGCGACCGGCAGTCTGCATCAATACCTCGTCCTCTCACCTGGTTAGGGCTGCCAACGGCACCTTCTCACATTTGCGTGTCCCGACGGCCCACCACTCCTGGCCGTCCGGTTAACGCTTCCCGTAGCGTGGCCCAGGGGTGAGTGACGATGACGCGAATTGGCGGCATGTACGGGCCGGACGCGACCTTCCTCGGCGTGCCGCGCGCGGACCTGTCCGACCCGGAGTCCTGGCGCGGTACCGACATCATGATCATCGGAGCGCCCTTCGACGGCGGGACCTCGCATCGCCCCGGGGCACGGTTCGGCCCGCAGGCGATCCGGTTCACCGACTACCTGCCGCACGACGGCTCGCGGCCGCACCTGGCGCTCGGCGTTGACCCGCTCGCTGAGCTGCGCGTCGCCGATGCTGGCGACGTGGAGATGCCTTCCGGCGAGATGGAGAAGTCCCTCCAGCGTCTCGAGCAGGCGGTGCTCACCGCCTGCCAGGGTGGCGCGATCCCGGTCATCCTGGGCGGAGATCACACGATCGCGCTGCCCGATGCCACCGGCGTCGCCCGCCACATCGGCTGGGGCAGGCTGTCAATGATCCACTTCGACGCGCACGCCGACACCGGGGATACCCAGTTCGGCTCCCTGTACGGGCACGGCACGCCGATGCGCAGGCTGATCGAGTCGGGCGCGGTCCGCGGCGAGAAGTTCCTGCAGGTCGGGCTGCGCGGCTACTGGCCAGAGCCGCCGACCCTGGACTGGATGGCTGGCCAGCGCATGCGCAGCTACGAGATGACAGAGGTGGTGAGCAGGGGCCTTGACCAGTGCCTCACCGAGGCCATGTCGATAGCGGCCGACGGATGTGAAGGCACGTTCCTATCCGTAGACATCGACGTGGTCGACCCGGGCATGGCGCCGGGGACCGGTACGCCGGAGCCGGGTGGGCTCACCGCGCGGCAGCTGCTCGACGCCGTCCGCAGGATCGCCATGGAGGCGCCGCTGGCCGGCATCGACGTCGTCGAGGTCGCGCCCCCGTTCGACCACGCCGAGGTGACCGCGTTCCTGGCGAACCGGGTGGTGCTCGAGGCCCTGTCCGGGATCGCATGGCGGCGCAGGCGCGCCGCCGCGGACGCTGCCAGGCCGGCCAGGGACCCTGCCTCGCCGCTGCTGCAAGACCGCAGCTAGCTCGGGCCCGCCTCTCCCCTAGTGGACGAGGATCGCGATCGCGAAGGTCACCGCGTCGTAGATGAAGTGCGCGAGTATCGGCCTTGTGAGCTTTCTGTGCTTCTGGAAAGAGCGGGTCACGAAGTACCCGAACGGCAGTGTCAGGATGACGGCGATCCCGTAGTAGACGTGGTAGCTCAGCCGCAACGCGAGGCTGAGCATCAGCGCGCGCCCCGGTGACCAGCCAAGCTGGTCGAGCCTGGTCAGCAGGTAGCCGTTGACGGCGACTTCCTCGGCAACCGAGGTGATCAGCGACATGCTGAGCCCGAACACCAGGTAGTACGCCGGGACGTGCAGCGGCCCCGACGTGTTGAGCAGCGACGAGTGATCTTTGGCCAGCGACGTCAGCGGTATCGCCAGGACTATCTCGCAGCCGTAGGCGGCGGCCGCGAGACCGACGGCCACGCTTAGGTCGGGCCAGCGCGCGCTGGTGAGGCCGAGGTCAGCGGGGCTCTGGCCGGTCCTGCTGAGCATGAGCAGAGCCGCGGGGACGACCGCTGCCACCGGAAGGTAGCTGAGCAGGCCGACGACGATGTTGACGGCGGGATGATGAGGCGCGTAGCTGGGCAGCTGGGTCAGGCTGGTTCCGATTTCGAGGTGCAGCACGAGCGTGAGCACCGCGCTGATCACCCACGGCAACAGCAGGGCGACCAT
>JASIGS010000038.1 GCA_030052355.1 Streptosporangiaceae bacterium
GCCAGGCGTTATCGCCTGACGAGAGCCAGCTTGCATAGGGACTAAACACTCTCCGCCTCCAGTGGCTGAAGCGAAGGGCGGCGGGTAGCCAGGCAACGGTGACCAGCACGGTCCCCAGCCGACCGCTTCGGTTCGGTCAGTACCGTTCATGTGTCCCACGGGTACGTTTCCGCGGAGTTTCCTGACCGTTACTTCACCGGCACAAGCCAAGGCAGGAACGTCGGGATTGTTAAGTGCTTGTTTCGTCCCGGCCGCTCCGGCCCGAGCCGCATAGCTAGGGAACGACGCGCTGGCCAGGAGCTCTGTGCTGGCCGGGAGTGCCGTGCTCGCCCCTGACCCGGCACCAGGTCACGCGCCCGTCGGCGTCGCACGCCGTGCCCCAGCTGTCAGAGAGGGCGTCCACGAGCAGCAACCCGTAGCCGTGCTCGGCCGCGGTGCCGGGCAAAGTCGTCTCCCACTGTCCGGAAGGACCGCCGTCATCGCGAACCTGGACAAATAAGCCGTCGCTCCCGCCGCACAGCGAGACTGTCAGCGTGCCGCCCGGCTGAGCCGACTTGCTGTGGGTCACCGCGTTGGTGACCAGTTCGCTGACAATCAGTACGACGACGTCTGCGTCCTGGTGGGCGTCGCCAAGGAACTCCCTGGCTAGCTGCCGCGCCAAGCCGGCCGACTCCGGCGTGCCCGGCAGCACGCGGACCACCGGCACCTTCTGCGCCTCACGGTGCGGCAGCGTCCGCGCCTGGCCAGTCAACTGGTGGAGCCGGCGGTCCGGGCAAGAAGGCGGCCCCGGCACCGCAGCCTCAGGGCTCTCGGACATCATGCGCGGCCCTGGCCCGCCGACGGACACGACAACCAGGATCGACCCCGTCGGGGGCGATAAGACAGGGGCCCGGCCCACCACGGCCGGGCTCCTCCGACAACCCGCCTCGGTCTGGTCCACCAAGGCAGGGATCCTCTGTTGCCATAGCTCGGCCTGGTCCACCACGGCCCTGTAACGTCCCTGGCCGACCGAGCCCACCATGGTCTTGTCCCGCCACCAGTCGGCCGCGTCCACCACGGCCACGCCAACACTACAGTCGGCAACCGTCCAGGACCACGGAGGCAGATGTAACCGATCATGATCTGTTCTCCAATGATTAATCTGATACTGGGTTAAAATCCTGATTTGAGAAGAACATCGATACACGTGAGACTTGCGGTGCCGACGATAACCAGGTAGCCGTTGCCGGAGAGTTGCCCAGGTGTTACCGCGAGGCTGGCACCGGCGGTCGTGCGATATTACGCACAGGATCAAATGGCCCAACTCCGGGTCTACCAGGCATAGTTGGGTTGAAAGTCACGCCATTTCCCGCAGCGCGAGGCTGACCATGGAATTCCGGATCCTCGGACCTTTATGCGCTGATGCGGGTGCCGGGCACGGCCCCGCATCGATCCACCAGCCGCTGCTGCAGTCGGCCCTGGCGGTGATGCTCCTGCGCGCGAACATGACTTGTTCGCAGAGCTGGCTCATCGACGCCCTCTGGGGAAGTGAGCCGCCGGCCGCCCCGGAGGCCGCGCTTCGCGTCTGTATAAGCCGTCTGCGCCGGGACCTCGGCAGCTGCGCAGTTCGATTGGAGACGGTCGGCCCTGCGGGCGGTCGCACGCCAGGCCATCGGCTGCAGCGCGGCTACCGGATGGTGGTGCGTCCTGGCGAGCTGGACTCAGACGAGTTCTCCGACCTCGCGGTGCAGGGCAAAGCGGAACTTGACATGGGCAACACCGCCGCGGCAGCCGCCGTGCTCCGGCAGGCCTTGTCACTCTGGGGCGACCCGCCCCTGCCGAATCTGCCCGGCACGCCTGCCATAGTGGCGGCATCCGCCGAGCTTAGGGAAAAACGCAGTTCCGCCGTCGACGACCTGATCGAGGCGCGGCTGGCCGCAACCGAGTATGAGCAGGTGCTCGGGGAACTGCGAGCCGCAGTGATAGCCGATCCTGGCCGCGAGCGGACGTGCGTGCAGCTCATGCGTGCGTATCGCGCTCTCGGCATGCGAAAGGAAGCGCTGGACGTATACCGGAGGGCCAGGCAGGCTATGCTCGCGGAGCTCGGTGCCGAGCCAGGCACGGAGCTGGCCCTGCTGCACAGGAACATCCTGGCCGACGAGCTGGCCGCCGACGGACCTTCTCACCTGACCAGGCTCGCGCCGCTGGGGTCAACAAGGCTGCCAGCCTGGCAGGTTCCGGCTCCGCCTTCGGACTTCACCGGCCGGGCCTGCGAACTAGAGGGCATCGTGGGCAGCCTCACGGGCCCAGGCGTTCCTGTGACTGTCGTGACCGGCGGTCCCGGCATGGGAAAAACTGTTACGGCCGCCGCCGCCGCACTCGAATTGCGGAGCGCCTTTCCCGACGGTCAGGTTTACGCCGAACTCGGCGGCGTCGAGCACCCTCGCGATCCGCAGCAGGTCCTCGCTGACATTCTGACCAGTCTCGGCATACCGCCACTGAGCCTCCCGCTGCCTGGACCAGGTCGCAGCGCGTTGTACCGATCGCTGCTGGCCGACAAGAAGGTCCTCGTCGTCGCCGACGACGCCGCGTCCGCACGCCAGGTCCATGCCATAATGCCCGGCGGTCGCGGCGCGGCCCTCCTTGTCACTAGCCGGAGTCGCCTCGGCGGCCTCGCGGGGGCCCGTGTCGTTGAACTCGGCGGCTTGCCCCCGAGCGATGCGCTCGCGTTGCTCAGCTCCAACGTCGGCATCGACCGGGTCGGACTCGAACCAGTCGCAGCTGCCGCGGTGGTGCAGGCATGCTCTGGCTCGCCGCTGGCACTAAGACTGGCCGGCACGATCGCAGCCCGGCCAGGTACGACCATAGCCCGGCTGGCGAGCGATCTGGCCGGCGAGCACTTGCTCGACGCGCTAGCGACCGACCAGATGTCGGTGACCGCGGCGATCAGCTCCAGCTACTACGCGATCTCCGAGCCGGCGCAGGCAGCCCTTTCCCTAGCAGCGGCGTCGCTGCCTGGGGACGTTCCCGGCTGGGCGCTTGCACACCTGCCGTCATCCGGCCAGGACGGCATCGCGGATCAGCTCAGCGGCGCCGGGCTGATGTCGGCAGTCCAGGTTGCCGACGGTGCTCGTTTCCGGATGCACCCACTGATTCGCGCGTATGCCGCCCAGCGGTGGCCGCGAGATACTCAAGAAGCCCGACAGTCAACAATACGGCTGCGAGCTGGATTCCTGCTGCGCGCCGAGCAGGCTGCGACTCGGCTGCCTGCCGTTCCGTTTATCGCCAGTCCCCGCGCCACGCACGAGTTCTCGCCGCTCGTCACCGAGCCGAAGGCCGGCCTCGAATGGATCGAAGCTGAGCGCGCGAATCTGCTGGCCGTTACCGAGTCCGCGTGCGACGCGGGGGACCACGTGACCGCGGCCGTGCTCGCCAGCCGACTTTTGGCGGCGCAGTGCATCCTCGGTCGCTTCGCCGACGCCGTGCGCCTGTGGCGAGCGATAACAACTGCCGCGGCTCGCGAAGGGGCAGACGATCTTGCCAGGGCGCAGGCGGCCTACTACCTCGCAGTGGCCTGCGCCGAGGGCCATTACCAGGTCGCTGCGGCTGACCGCCTGCTCACAGCATGCATTCCGGTCCTGGAGCGGTCCGGTGACCTTGCCACGGCCGCGATGGGCCACGGCTTGCTAGCGCGCTGCGCCAGCGCGAGCGGTCGGCATGCGATCGCGATCAGGTCTGCACAGCAGGCGCGCAGCCTCGCCGCACGCCAGGATGCCGGCGGCTGGTTGACCCGTTGCGCGGCGCGCGCGGTGCTGGGTGTGACGCTCGCCAGGGTCGGCATGACCAGGTTGGCGCAGGAGCAATGCCGATGCGCGCTAAGCGAGGCGCGCGACCTCGGCCAGCCCGCCTACGAGGCCGCTGCACTAAGGGCGCTTGCACAAGTGCTGCTCCTGAGCCGTGACCATGCCGCAGCGTCAGAGCTGTGCGAAGTGGGAGCGAGCATCGCACGCGACTATGGCAGCGACGTGACCGCCGGCCGGTTCTTGGTCCTGCTTGGCCGGGCACGTCAGCGCGCCGGAGAGTGGGTGTCCGCTGCCGCTTGCCTCCACGAGGCGCTGGAGATCTTCTCTAGGACCGGCTCGGTAATAGAAGAGGTCACTGCGTCCACCTTGCTCGCAACGTGCCAGCGATCGGCCGGTGACAATATAGAGGCGACGGCGGCCACCGAACACATAAAGCAAGTCTTGGTACGCAATTCCAGTCACCCAACCATCGATCCAGCATCGATAGCCGCGTGTGAGCAAGCCGTCCGTTGACTACACCTGGTGACGAAGACCGCGTGAGAGCGTGAACCCCTCTAGCTCATGGCAAGCCGAGCAATCCAGCTAGGACTCGTTCCAGGACCTCGGGGTCGTCCATTCGCCTTATCCTCCGCCTGAGCGGCAAGTTGACCGTCTGGCGTAACGGAAGCTCGCCGCGCTCAGAACGCCCGCCGCTAGGCGTGGTGACTTCGGTATCGGCCGGGTCCTGACCGACACATCCGTCGGCGTCCCGGGCTGGCTCGTGGCTCGGGTCCTTCATGGACAGGAAGCTAGTCCACCGAGTGTTACCGGAACGTTCCCTAGGTGTTACCGTCGCCCGCGGCGCGGTGATCAGTCCCACTCCCACCGGAAACCGACGACCGTTTTGGAGACCGAACGCAGGTAACGGTGCGCCGCGTTCTGGCTGTCCAGCGGCACCTCATGCTCCTCTACCACATCACCCTCGATGCCGTCCCACCGCGCCCACCACACCCTCGTCGGCAGCCGGTGCGGTTCGAACTGCACTCGCATGTCGAAGTTCTCCAAGTGCCGCACGACGCCGTGGCGTTGCTCACGCTCCGACGGGTCTGCCATGTCACCCGGATATCGGTAGGTCACCCAGTACTCGAGCGTCAGGGTCTCGCCGAGGTCAAGAGTCCTGGTCAGCAGAATCTCCGTGGTGAACATGTCAGGCCGTATTCGGCGAAGGGGGCTGGCAAGCTCCTTGCAGCCCTGCCCGACCTCAACCGTCAGCACGTTGGTGTCGCAGAGAAACGGGATCCGGTCGATACCCTGTGCGGTCGCCTCGATCACTTGGAGCATGCGCACCCTGTCGATCCGCCCGTCACGGCCGACCCAGACGTGGTAGTGCAGCGACAAACTCTGGTGCCGCTTCGGGCCGACCACGTCAAGAACCTCTAGCTCCGCCTGTGTCGGAACAGCGTGACTGCCCGACAGCACGCTGATACTGGCGGAACCGTTCCAGAGGCGCCAGAGCCGTTGGGCCTCTTCCTCGGAAAACCCAAATGCCCCGATGAAGCGCGCAAGGGCCGAGCGACTGACGAACCGCCCCGACAAGACATCGGCCACCGTCTGCCTGAGCTGGTAGGGCACCTCGTCGACGTCAGGAGAGTGGGGCCCAGCTTCGCGCTGATGACCGGCGAGCACTTCGGCCACGGCCAACTGGTTGACGACACCCTCGCGAGACCGGACCGCGTGCTGCTCCCACTCCTGCCGATACCTGCCTGGCTTCAGCAGTAAGCCCCGCAGGTAGTCAGCGGCCGCGCGCTGGCCGGCCGGATGCGCAGCATCGCCCATTCGAGTCCGCCATCTCAGCAGCGAGTAGTCCTAAGCTTGCCTGTGCGGTCGGTGCGGGCCTCAGTCCCACTCCCACCGGAAACCGGACACGGTCCTGGAGACGGAGCGCAGGTAGCGGTGCACCGCGTGCTGGCTGTCCAGCGACACCTGCTGCTCCTCCACCACGTCACCCTCAATGCCGTCCCAGCGCGCCCACCACACCCTGGCTGGCAGTTGGTCCGGATCGAACTCGACGCGCATGTCAAAGTTCTCAAGCTGCCGCAGCACCCCATGACGCTGCTCACGCTCCGACGGATCAGACATGTCGCCGGGATACCGGTACGTCAGCCAGTACTCGAGGGTCAGAGTCTCACCCAGGTCGAGGGTCCTGGCTAGCAAGATTTCGGTAGTGAACATATCAGGCCGCGTCCGCCGAAGCGGGCTGGCAAGCTCCTTGCAGCCCTGTCCGACCTCAACCGTCAGCACGTTGGTGTCGCAGATAAATGGGATCCGGTCGACACCCTGCGCCGTTGCCTCGATAACCTGCAGCATGCGTACCCGGTCAATGCGCCTGTCGCCGGCCACCCAGACGTGGTAGTGCAAGGACAAGGCCTGGTGCCGCCGAGGCCCGAACACCAAAGCGAGCTCGTGCTCAGCCTGCGTCGGGACCGCGTGGCTTCCCGAGAGCACGCTGATAGTGGCCGAACCATTCCACAACCGCCACAACCTGTCGGCTTCATGCTCGGAGAATCCGAAAGCCGCGATGAAAAGCGACAGGGCACCCCGGCTAAGCAGCCGACCCGACAGGGCCCGCGACACCGTGTCCTTTAGCTGGTGCGACGTGATCCCGACGTCAGCCACCCCGCGTGGGGCTGAGGACAAGTGCCGCGCCAGCACCTCGGCAACAGCCAGTTGGTTTATGGCCCCGTTGCGCGACCGGCTTACGTGCTGCTCCCATGACTCGCGGTAGGTGCCCGGCTTAAGAAGTAGCTGCTGCAGGTAGTCGGACGCGGCACGACGACCGTCGGACTGAGCCACGTCACTCGCGCGCATCGGATGCCCTTTGCGATCTCGAGCAGCTTATAAGTAGCTCTATCCTACTGCGCCCCAGGGAGGTTGGACCCGGAAGTACTTCACCACGTGCGCGCACCCCGAAGCGCGCTACCACTAGGCCTGACCGGCATACGCGGCACGCGCATACGCAGCGACTGCCGCGCGCAACTGTTAAAGGGGCAGGCAGGTTCCGTACTCGATGATGGTTCCGTCCGGGCAGTGCTGCACGGACGGTGTACCGCCGGCGACAGTTGCCGCCGGTACGGCCGAGCTGATGGTCACTGCTGCCAAACTGGCACTGCCTGCCAGAACCGAACTAGCAATCGCGCAGGCAGCCACAGTACGGATGATCTTCACGAGCAGTTCCTCCCACTGGCCCCGTTCGTGAGCAGAGGATAGCTCACGATTCTGCGGCATTGCACCCGCATATTCCGATTGTTAGCTAGGACAATCGTTTCTG